>CAXCBS010000015.1:0-16240 GCA_963980845.1 uncultured Candidatus Peregrinibacteria bacterium
TAAAAATTTTTAATTTGAAACAAGAAGGAGAGTCGCATCCTTATGCGGCTGTAATTCCTATTTTTAGAGAAATGCTGGCTAGCGCGGGGATAGATATAAGATCGGTTGAAGAGCAATTAGAAGAATTGGATCCAATAGTTTTATCGCGCCTTAAGCGGTGGGGGGCTTGGGATGAGGGCCTTTTAAATGGTTTTAATATAGTTAGTTTAGAAGAATTAGGAGTATTGGAAGCGGCTCCCTGGAGCTTAGAAAGAGGAGATATAGAGGTTATTTTTAGGTGGATAAATGGATTGTCGTGTGATGACCAGGCTCTGCAAGATGTTTTGGTTAATTTGTATTCACGTTATGAGGAAATTATGGGATTTCCAGCGATAGTTGTTGTGGATGTACATCGTGAGCGAAACATGGATGGGGAAAGTTTGAATTTTTGGCAAAGAGTAGCAAGTAGTCAAAAAGCTTCTTCTCAGCCAATGTTGTATACAGCTGTTCCTTTCCCTGGAGAAGAGGCAGAAGTTGGTTTAGATGTTTTGAAGACTAAATTAATGGAGTGTTTTGCGCGAAAAGTTTGGGGAACAGAAATGTTTTCAGAAACGCAAAAATGGGCAAGAATTGTAGGAAGGCATCCGGAATATGAGGAGTCACTTAGAATTTTGAAAGAAGTAGCAGTAGCGGTTATGTATAACTCTGAAGATGATATTCTGGCTGAGGGGTATTGGTTGGCTCAGGATAGAAAAGAAGGTGGGTCAATAACAAAAATGACGCCAAAATTAGTGGTGTTAACAACATTATTACCAGGATTTTTGGAGCAAGGGCGTCGGGCAGCAGCAGATGCTAATTTGGAACAAGCGGAATTTGCACTTCAGATGGCAGTAAATGCTAGAGATTATCTTTTGGCAACTTTGTCGGAAGATGGGATAGCGGGAGATGATATTATGGCCCAACCTTTTGCGGTTTGTAATGATGATATTTTGTTATTAGAAGCTGACTATCAAATTGCTAGATTTCATCGTAGTGAGGAGGAAGAAGAAAATGAGGAAGAAGAGAACGATGAGGATGATGAGGAGGAAGATGAAAAGCCTGACAAAGCAATTTATAGCGCTTTGAAAATGTATTTACGGTTAGTTGGCGCTCATAAAATGGCTGTTAAAGAGCCTCCGAAATCTGCCCTTCAACCGGCTAATCCTACTGAGGTATTTCAGGTTGAGGGACAGCCAATAGCTTCGGTAGAGGTTGCGCAACAAGGAGTGTTAGAGCGTTTGGGAGATACTTGGGTGGGAAAGTTGTGTCCTTGTTTGCGTCAACGAAAAAAGAAAGAGGTTGAAAAACCAATGAAGCGGCAATTAACAGCCGAGCTTAGAGTTACGAGTACTTTTACTCCAGAGGCCCAGAAACAAACTCGAAGAGGCTTAACTGAAAGAGCGTTTTTAAAGTCTTGTTCTTTGCTTGAGGAGCGTCGTAGGTTGCATAAGATTTCTGTTGTTTCTCCTTTAGCTGCTACTCCGGCGGTTCTTTATGCTTTGGCAGGAAGGTATTATATGAGAGGTGATGATGTTGACTATGAAGCGGTGATAGATATCGGAAGACGTGTTCATTATGGTTATGAAAGTCAGGAGTATGGGACAGCTTATTGGAATAAAGTTACTCAGGTTGGAGTGCGCGATTTTAATCCAGATATTGGGGGAGTGGATGGTTATGCCCCTATTTTAAAGTTTGGAGAACGTTATTATTTAGAAATTCTTCGTTTAGGAGTGCAGGCGTCTTATCAAGTGCTTAGAAAAAGAGCAGCGGGACGTTATGCTGCTTTGGCAGAAGGTAGAAGTGAGGGGCCAGAATTTGAGGCATATGAAGAAGCAGACGGAGATTATCGAGGGATGATTAGATCATTTGATCTTGTGTATAAAAAGTTCCCGGGAGAAATTTCACCATATCGGTTGTATAATCATGAACTTGTGCAGGGGCAGGTGGCGTTGGAGATGGATCGGGATTTTGATGCAGCGGCTCGTCATTTTAGAAGAGCGGCTCGTTTAGTGGTAGATAAGGATGGCAACGCATTGCCAGGGCAGGGGATTAATGCTCGTAGATCAAGGCATGCCTCTGTTGAAAATGGTAGGCAGTGGGTGGATTGTCATTTTTGGGAGCAGGAACAGGGTGAACCTTCAGAAGAAATGTTAAGTAGAGCTTTAAGAATTCTTTATCAAACATGTTTAGTAGAAAATAGTGTCGTTGTTGAGGAAAAAGGATTGCCACCAGGGGAAAAAAGTCAGCAAAATTTGGCTGAATATCAGATGACTTTGTTGCAGGGATTAGCAAGTTTGGTGGTTTTGAAAGATCAGCATGGAAAGGATGCTAAGTGGGGGCGTTATCCAGATGTAGTAAAACAGTTTGATCAAGATGAATGGGAAGAAATTGCTGCTTATGATGAAGACACTGAATTGAAATTGCGTGAGATTAGTGATGAATTAATAGAATCTTTTCCTAGCTTGTTTGAATTGGCACCTTCTACATGGGTCTTTATTGCGGGCCAAATTGCTGGATATTTGGGGCTTTTATCACAAAAATCACCAGAATCAGCTTTGTTGCCACAGTTACAACATGAATGGCAGGGTCTTCAGGCTAGTCTAGGTCAGCGCTTACAAGACAAACCTCCCCTTAATTAATAAAGAGGAGGCTTTAATGATGAGTTAGGTTTTTAGCGAATTCCGTTTGGAATGAAAATGTCTTGAGTAGAGCGGAATCCGTTTGGAATGAAGATATTTTCTCCACCTTCGATTCCGTTTGGAATGAAGATGTCTTCATTGGTTTCAAATCCGTTTGGAATGAAGATTTGATTGGTGTTTAAAATGTCACCTTGCATGTTAGCTGGAACCATCTTGGAAATTGCGAACAAGAGGAGCGCACCAGCTAAGGTACCAAGCAAAAATATAATAACTGGATGTAGTTTTGTTTTAGCCATTTTTGTTTAAGGGTTAAGATAAATGGTTAGTGTTGCATTCCGTTTGGAATGAAAATGTCTTGAGTGCCGGCTTCGACTCCATTAGGGATAAAAATATCCTGAGTGTCTGCTTCGACTCCGTTAGGAATGAAAATGTTGTCTCCAGATCCCACTCCGTTTGGAATGAAAATGTCGTTTCTTAGAATGGTGTTTTCAATGTTTTCGCCAGGGACACCAACCTTATAGAGAAGGCCGACGAGCACGGCTCCAACGAGCACACCAAGTAAGAAAATAACCACTGGATGAAGTTTGATTTTAGCCATATTGGGGAGGCGTTAAGAAATACTTCATTTAATAATAACACATTTTATTTAATAAAGCAAGCCCAAAACGCCAAGTTCAACCATTGATAAATGGCTTTACTAAGCGGTTTTTGGCGATTTTAACCTAGTCTTCGTTCTTAGCCTTAACAATCATAGATACAATACGTTCAGCGCGGTCGCGTTCTTCGAGGTTTTGACTGATGAATTTGATCGTATCTTCGACATTTGGGATCATCACGTGTTCTAGAGCGTTAACACGGCGGCGAGTTTTTTCTAGCTCGTCAGCCATGCGTTCAGATTTCTTTTCGGTTTCAGCTAATTGGATAAGTAAGGGAAGAATTTCACGAAGAGAAGTGAGGGCAGTGTCTAACTCTCCAGAAGTTTCGGAAAAGCCATAACTTAGCACGTCTCCAACCACGTCAGCTTTGATATCAGCGAGTTTAACACTCATGACGTTCTTGGTTTCGATATCTAGCTCAACCTTGGTTGTAGGGGCTAGTAAGGCTGTTTCTAGGTACTCTGGATGAGGAATGACCGCGGAAGCGAGGAGAAGGTTTTGGAAAACCTGCCCAAGTTCTTTTTCAACCTCTTTGCGTAGTTTTTGAACTTCACGAATGACGTCCATAAAAGCTTTCATCAGACCTTCCTGTTTATCCTTGAGCAGTTTGTGCCCTTTTTTGGCGCGCTTGAGCTTGTTTTTTAGCTCCAGAAGCGCCATTTTGGTCGGTTTGTAGCCAGTTAAGATGGCCATAGCATCAAAGAGTTAAAAATTAAGCAGCGGCTTCGTCAGCCTTTTTGTCGCCTGTCATATATTTCTCCATGTATTCTTTTTTTACACGTTTAAGATCATTTTCTGGAATATCTTTGAGAAGTTCCCAACCAAGGTTTAAAGATTCTTCAATTTCGCGGTTGGTTTCTCCTTGAGAAATGAACTGTTCTTCGAATTTATCAGCAAATTTAAGATGAGCGCGATCTGAATCAGAAAGAGAACTTTCACCAAGAATAACAGCTAGTTCACGCATTTCTACACCGTAAGCGTAGGAGGCGAATAACTGAGCAATTACGTTGGAGTGATCGTCACGAGTTTTGCCTTCACCTTGTCCTTTACCCATCAAACGAGAAAGAGAAGGAAGAACAGCTACAGATGGATATAGGCCTTTTTTGTGAAGGTCACGTCCAAGCACAATCTGTCCCTCAGTAATATAACCGGTAAGGTCAATAATTGGGTGAGTAATATCATCATTTGGCATGGTCATAATTGGGAGCTGAGTTACAGATCCACTCTTGCCTTTGATACGACCAGCTCGTTCGTATAGAGTCGAAAGATCGGTGTACATATAACCTGGGAAACCACCACGTCCGGGCACCTCTTTACGAGCCGCAGAAACTTCACGGAGCGCTTCACAGTAGTTAGTAACATCAGTGTAAACAACCAAAACGTGTTTACCTTTTTCAAAAGCAAGATACTCAGCAGTTGTAAGCGCAAGACGAGGAGTTGCAATACGCTCGATAACTGGATTGTCAGCAGTGTTAATGAAAAGAACAGAGCGTTCGATCGCACCAGTCTTTTTAAACTCGTTAATAAAATATTGAGCTTCTTCAAATGGTACACCCATAGCCGCAAACACAATTGAGAACTCTTCACCAGAGCCGTCCGCAGAGCGAACCTTGGCCTGACGAGCGATCTGAGCCGCAAGTTTGTTGTGCGGAAGACCAGAACCAGAGAAAATCGGTAGTTTTTGGCCACGAACAAGAGTGTTTAGGGCATCGATAGTAGAAACACCAGTTTGGAAAAAGTCATCCGGCATTTCGCGAGAAGCTGGATTGATTGGCGCTCCGTTAATGTCGATACGTTTATCAGCAATAATTTTTGGTCCGCCATCGATTGGTTGACCACGTCCATCAAACGTGCGGCCAAGCATGTCTTCGGAGACATCAATACGGAAGGTTTCTCCAAGGAAACGGGCTTTTGACCCTTCAGTGGAAATACCTTGTGGAGACTCAAAAAGCTGGACAACAGCCATTCCTTTTTGAGCGTCGAGGACTTTACCAAGACGTTCTTTACCATCGGCGAGAGTAAGAATGACCAACTCCTCAAAGGTCACTTTTTCTCCTTCTGGCAGTTCAATGAAAGCCAGGGGACCGACGATATCGCGAACGGTTTTAAATTCTTTTTGCATGGAATAATAAGGTTATTAGCGAGATTAATTAATTAAGCTAACTTCTGAATTTCAGAAGTGATTTTATCGATGAGGGCTTGGAATTTTTCTTCTTCCTCCTCAGGGATTTCTTTGACGCGAGCTACTTCTTGAATTAGCTCGTGACTCTTAAGGCCATCAATGTCAAAAGTTTCGTTACCAACAAGTTCACGGGCGGCGTAGTAAATACTCATAATACACTTAAGCATCCAGTACTGTTTTTTAAGTGGTGTGCGAGCATCATCGGCATCAAAAGCGTTTTGGAATAAGAAATCTTCACGAATAGACTTAGAAACTAGAAGAAGTAATTGTTCGCGAGCAGATAAGGAATCGGCTCCAACCAAACGCACAAGCTCTTGGAGCTTAGCTTCTTGTTGAAGGATATCCATGGCTTCATTACGAATAGTTGGATAATCTTCGGCAACCTCGGTTTTGAGGTAGTTTTCAATATTGTCAGTATATAGGGTGTAAGAAGTTAGCCAGTTAATTGCGGGATAGTGACGAGCGTAAGCAAGTTTGGAATCTAGTCCCCAGAAAGTTTTGGTAACACGAAGAGTGTTTTGAGTAACTGGTTCAGAGAAGTCACCACCAGGAGGCGATACCGCTCCAATAACAGATAGAGAACCATCACGATCCTCGTTACCAAGACAAGCAACGTAACCAGCTCTTTCGTAAAAAGCAGCAATACGAGAAGCAAGGTAAGCAGGATAACCTTCCTCACCAGGCATTTCTTCTAGACGACCACCCATTTCACGCATGGCCTCAGCCCAACGAGAAGTAGAGTCAGCCATCAAAGCAACGTCGTAACCCATATCACGGTAATATTCGGCAATAGTGATACCAACATATACAGACGCTTCACGAGCAGCTACCGGCATATTAGAAGTATTGGCAATTAGGATTGTTCGTTTCATAAGTGGTTCACCAGAGTTTGGATCTTCTAAGTGAGGGAATTCTACGAGCACCTCAGTCATTTCGTTTCCACGTTCTCCACATCCAATATAAACAATAATTTGAGCATCACAGAATTTAGCTAGTGCTTGCTGAGTAACAGTTTTACCAGCTCCAAATGGTCCAGGAATACAAGCGGCACCACCCTTGGCTAGAGTAAAGAAAGTATCTACAGATCGACCACCGGTTTTAAGTGGCATGTAAGGCACTTTTTTAGCTTTGGTTGGGCGAGGAATACGAATTGGCCATTCTTGAACCATGTTAACTTCGTGAATTTTTCCGTTCTTGTCTTCGATTTCAGCGACAATCTCTTTAATACTCATGGATCCACCTTTGATAGATTTAATAGTTCCTTCAATGTGTGGGGGAACCATAACTTTGTGTTCAATTAGAGTTGTTTCTTGAATTGTTCCAAGCACATCACCTCCAGTCACTTTGTCGCCGTTACTAGCAGTTGTTTTAAATTCCCATTTTTTATCGTAATCAAGTCCAGGAACTTCAACTCCACGAGTGATAAAAGGTCCAACTTTGGCTTCAATTCCACCGAGTGGACGTTGAATACCATCGTAAATAGAAGTGAGAAGACCAGGGCCAAGCTCCACAGTCATGGTTTCACCAGTGAGCTCAACAGGTTCGCCTGGGCCGATACCAGCGGTTTCTTCGTAAACCTGGATCGCAGCTTCGTCACCATTTAGACGAATAACTTCTCCCATTAGTCGTTCGTCACCAACACGGGTAACTTCGAACATTTTGGCATTTTTCATACCATTGGCAATCACGAGCGGTCCAGCTACACGGAGGATCACTCCGCTTGCCGCCTTGGCTTTGGTTTTAGGGGCTTCTTCAGCCGTTTGAGTGTTCATGAGTTAAGGTTATTAGTTTTTTTAAGTAAAATTAATCTTTTAAGATATTGGATCCAATTGCTTTTTCAACGATTTCTCCGAGACGTTCCATCCCAAACCCGGTGGATCCTTCTGGCCCGGGTAGGGCAATAATTGCTGGTAAGGCATCAGCTGTAATGCGTTTGTATTCATCAGCTGGGATGGCCTTGGCATCGTTTTCGAGAATAAAAATAATTGCATAACGGCAAAGATCACTGCCGTCTAATTTCTCTTCTTTTAGTTTTTGAAGAGTTTCGAGCGTGGCTTCAGCGTTTTCTGTGAAGTGCGTGCGTACGCCGATTGCTTTGAACCCGAGGACAACGTCTTTCGGGCCAACAATGGCGATATCGTGATTAGAAGTTTTATTCATTTAGACATAGAGTTTATGAATGCGGTCGCGTAGCATTTCTTCTGGAATGCCGCGAAGTTTGCCCACCATAATCATGCGAATAATGCGAGCGTTGTTTTGTTTAGCAAAGAAATAAGCTAGAACTGCCTCTGGCCCAGAATCGATGTAACGAGAAGAGCGGGCAAATTCAATAAGTAGTTCTTCGGCGTATTTTTCTAAATATAGGAATGATTTGTGTTTGTCATAGGCTTCGAGCCCGCGAGAAACAACAGATTCATAGTCAGTTCCTTTGAAAATTCCGTTTAAGGAGTTTTTGTCGACTTCCATGCCGTCAACGAATTTGTAGGTGGGCATAGTTCCTCCTTTTAAAAAGGTGTCTTCGAGTACGTTGGGGTCAGTGAAAAATTCTTCTTGCCCAAGTAGTTTGATGCGAATGAATCCTTTGATGTTCATTAAATCAATCCATTTTTTTACAAATTTAGCGATAAAAGAACTAGTGGTTTTTTGAGAAAGCTTAGAAATAATTTCAAACAAAGTACGATCTAGGCTTAGATCAATAAAACGTGGATCTTTCGTTTTTTCGTAAGTGAGACGGGCTTTTTTAATGCCAGTTTTGATTTTTTCAGTGAGTGCTTCTTCGAGTGGTAAAAATTCGTGGTCTTTTTCAAAGAAAAAGGCCTCTAGTGCCTCAAGTGGCACGCGTCCAATAGGGAGTAGTTGTTGGCGGATTTCTTCTTGTCCTTTTTCTCCAGCAAGACCTTTTAAAACAGTTTTGAAATTATGAAAATCAAATGGCAAGAAAAGAATGTCGAGTAATAATGGGTCGGGGACAATGCGGTCGAGTAGCTCTTTGGCATCGCGAAGTCCGGCATCGATAACTTCTTGAAAATCTTCGGTTTTTTCAATATCGCCCACATGATTTGAGTAGGCAGTATCGTTTAAGATTTTGTAAGCTTCTTTGGCAGAGCCGGCACCCAGCATACGCTCAACATCAGTCATGTCGAGAAGCATAGGCTCGAGCGAGCGAACGCGAGCGGTGGCGTAAGAAAATTGGCTCATAGTTTAAGGGAAAAGTAGTTGATTAAGTTGCATTTCGAGTTCGCCCCAAAGTTCTTTTTGGAGAACGGACTCAACGGAGAAGTCGACTTCGACTTTTCCAGAAGTAAGAATAAAACCACCACGAATTGGCGCAGTTTTTTGACTTAAATTAAATGGAGCACCAGAAGCGTCGAGAGCTTTTTTGGTCTCAGATTCTTTGCCTTTTGCTGGGATGATAGTCCCTTCGTTGAATTCCCCAGCTGCTTTTTTGAGTAGGGCTGAAACAACGTTGATGTAGGAGTCGCTAGAAACAATGGACTCTAATGTTTCTTGGTAAACTTTTTCTAAAATTTCACGTTTTTTGCGGAGCATTAAGTTGCGAGTTTCCATTTTGGCAAAAATCTTGGCACGGTCTTTTACTTTGACGCAGTTGTTTTCGATTTTGGAATCCATTTCGATTTTACGCGTTTTGCGTTTTGCTTCGTAGTCAGCTGTGATGCGGGCAATTGAAGCATCACGTTCTTTGTCGAGCTTAGCAATTTCTGCTTCCGCAGTTTTTTTGATTTGGTCGAGGATATCTTTTAAAGCCATTTTTTAATTAATTAGTAGTAATTTTTGAAACAAAGTCTGTAAAGGGTGTGTAAATCTAGTTTTTCGTCTGCCACCGGCAGGATAAGTTTTTTGTTTTAATCTTAGTTTTCCGGCTGAGGGAGGGAGCTTCCGGTCGGAATCCTCCCTCCAGCTCTGCCGTCAGAGTTCAATTTAAACTTCGATAAAAGCCCAAAGTAGTAGGGTGATAAGTAGACCGATAACCGCGTAGGTTTCTACCATAGCGGCCATAATAACGGCTTTACCAACGTTAGCTTGATCTTTGGCAACAGCGTGTAGACCAGCGGCGGCAACTTTACCTTGGTAAATACCAGAAACAAGACCGGTAATAGCCACAGGCAAACAAGCAAAGAAAAGAAGCCATCCAGTTTCCATGGAAATGGCAGCAACTTCACCACTGAAAAGGCCAAGTTTGAAAATAACAAGAAGACCTCCTAGGAAGCCATAAATACCTTGTGTACCAGGTAGAGCTTGGATAAGAAGTACTTTACCGAATAGTTCAGGTTTTTCACTAATCACTCCAGATCCGGATAGACCAGCGAGCCCGACACCAATGGCAGATCCAGCTCCTCCAAGGAAAACAGAGATGGTTGCTCCAGCGATAGCAATGGCAACAGCAGACATAATATATGGGTTAAAGATTTTTTAAGTAATGACTATATATTTACAGGTGCGTTTGAATGGTTTGAAACCAGTTCCACCACCTTCCATAAATTTACTAAAGAACTCTACAAATTGAAGACGTGCAGAGTGAATAAAGGCACCAAGAGCGGAGAGCACAAGATTCATCGTGTGCCCAACAATTAAAACAAGAATCGCGACCACGATCCCCACGTATGGGATGAGATCGTAAGCAAGCGCGGCAATAATATTCATAGCAAAAGCAATAATTCCAGTACCAAGACCAAGCGCCATAATACGAGAATAAGAGAGAATGTCTCCTAAGTATCCAACTAGACCGTATAAAGAGAGAACTCCAATACCGGCTTTAGCGGCAATACTTTTTTGCTTGCGGCCTTGAGTAAGGATCATGGCAATAACACCAGCGATAACACACCATTTTAAGATTCCAGCGTATTCAATGGGAATTAGAGCTCCACTGGCAGCAAGGCCAAAACTCATAATAGCTACTAGGAAATAAATCCAAAGGAAACTGTCGAGGACAGCATCTAAGTATTGCTTTTGTTTAATTTTCCACCAGCCATTAATAGCTTTACCAATTAGCACTTGGACAATTCCAAGTGTAAGAGCAAGCACCAAGAAGATGAGTGGGCCGGATCCAGCGGCAGGATTTAGAATTTGTCCTTTAAAAGAACCGCCTTCATTGATCATGAAGCCAGGAGCTTGTTCTGCGGTGAGCCCAAAATATCCACCAAAGAAATAACCAGCCACCATAGTAAGGACACCTCCCCACATTAATAGGCGGATAAGTCCGGTGCTTTCTTTTGGTAAGTTAAAAAACTTGAGCATTAAGAACATAATAAGGAAGAGCATTAGCCCGTAACCAGCATCAGTTAAACAAAGCGCAAAAAACACAATAAAGAAAGTTGCTAAGAAAGGCGTTGGATCAACTTCGTTAGCAAGCGGGAAGCCGTAAAGTCTGGTAACAGACTCAAACGGCCAAGAAGTGCGTTTGTTGTGTAGTAAGATTGGTGATTCTTCGCCTTCTTCTGGTTGGATTTTTTCAATGGCTGAAGAAGGGAATTTTTCATTGAGTTGTTTTTGTAGTTTTTCAAGATCTAGCATGGCGATCCATCCAGTAACCACAAAACTATAGGTGGTTCCACGGAGTTTTTCGCGAACTCTTTGATCTTCTTGTTGCCAAGCAAATACGTCGTGTACGATTTGTAGGTTTTCAAGCTGTTTAGCTAGCTTGGTGAGGTTTTCGGTTTGAGCATCAAGATCTTTTTGGGCTTCTATTTTTTCGGTTGTGATTTGCTTAAGTCTTTCGGCAGCAGTTACGTCAAGAACTGGAAGTTCGATTTCTTGGAACTTAGCTTTGGCCAAAAGTTGTTTGCTGTCTGCGGCTTTTTCTTTGGCAATGGCAATTATTACAAAAGAAGCAGGCCCGTTTTCTTGAACTACATCTAGGCTAGTTAGGGAGCCAAGTTCTTTGAGCGCTGTTTTTAAATTATCAAGCTCAAGAGTTGGAGTTTCACCTAAGTATATATTAACGTGTGAAGTCTCACGCGGAGTGTTGAGCGCAAAACTAAGCTTAGACCAGTTGTTTAAGAGAAGTTGTTCGTTTTCAAGAGCTGATAAGCGGTTTTGAGCCGCATTAAAAGCCTCTTCAACAGATTGACATTCTTTAACACAGGCCTTGTAGTCAAAGCCACCTTTCACTGTCCCAAGGGCACTTTCGGCAGTCAGAGTTGGCTTGCCGGCCCAGATGGGACGTTTTTGGGCATAGGGAGAGAGGAGTTTAATAGCAAAATCAGTGTTTGCTACTATTAAATCAACGTCATGATCTTCTTTTTCAACAGTTTCTAGATTTAGATCATTGTCTTCGTTGATTTCCTCAACTTGCATAACCCCCTTTTTTTGAAGGAGATTTAGAATTTTTGGGAGATCCGTCTTCATGCCCAGAATCTGGACCTTTTCCATGGCGAGAACGGCCATATCTTTAGGTTAGGAACAAATTTATTAGTTTGAAATACCAACGTATTCTTGGAAGGATTTAACTGCAGTGCGGACTGCTTGCTCTTGGCGCATTTCAGCTTCGCGCTCTAGAGTTTGAACTTCACGCTCCCCTCCAGAAAGCGCTTCTTTACAGATTTGACTAGCTTCACCTTTGGCAGCGGTAATTTTTTCTTTACCAGCTGTTTTTTCAGTGTCCACAAAATCGTCAAACTCTTTTTGAGCTTTTTCTTTTGACTCAATTATGGATTTGTCGTTTCTTTTCCTGGCATCTTCTATCATTTTCTTAGCTTCCTTCTCGGTGTCGTGGATGTCTGTAATAGGATGTTGTGTCATAGTTGTTTTTTTAAGATCGCGCGTAAGTTTAGATAGGCCCTGGAAAAAAATCAAGGGTCTAAAGGGGGTTTTTTGTGGATAATACTAGGAAAAAGCTTGACGTCTGTGGCTAAGCGTTTTTGCATATACTTTTTATACTCTTCAGAAACTTCCCTTCGTATTGATCTAGACGGGGATCAAGGATGTGAATAGTGCTTACGCTAGTTCGTGTTTGAGCGAAATGTAAAAACCTTTTGAGTCGTAAAGTGGCTTGTGGAAGGCTATATTCGTACCAGCTATTAGAGAGCGTTTCGCATTGTTTTTGGTGCACCGGATGTGAAGGGGGAATAAAAGGAAGGCGATGAATATAAAGGACTTCAATGCGTTTAGCAGCTTCGGGGTTGTTTTTGAGGATTGAGCGGTAGAGTCTTTCGTTACCAATTAAAAAGACTGGTTCTTTGGCTTTGGTGAAGCGTTGGCCGATTTTGCCCATGCCACCAGAGACTCCTTGTGAAAGGAGCAGGATTTCTTGTTCTTTTAAATGGTCTGCTAATTTGTGATGAAGGTTATCAATAACAGAAATCGCATTTACTAATATAAAAGTGCAGGTTTTTTCGGATTTTTTGAATACGTCGATAGTGGCCGGAAGGTTTTTGGGAAGCCGGGGCCCGGGAAGTTCGGGATAAGCATGGAGCTCGAGAGAAGTGTCTTGTTCTGGTTCCAAAATAAGTTCGGGAAGGTCTTTTGAAAGATGGAGTTGAGATTTGATAAATTCAAAATTTCCTTCGAGGCTGCCGTAGTTACTTAGGAAAATAGTGGTGCTTGGGGCTTTGTCCCAAAGTTCTTGTTTAAGTAGGGGGCCGATTTTGGCTGGGCAAGTGCGGATAACTGGCATGCCTTCGTAATTGAGCATGATCCAAGTGAGTACATTGGGGTTACCAGCAAAAGCTTTTTTTAGAATTTGAATGTCTTTATGTAGAAAGCGTTGGTTGGGAGAGGCTTTGATGGTGTTGATTTTTTGTTCGAGGTTTTCCAGGGTGTCGAGAATTTTTTTGCCTTCTGGTGTTTGGTAGTGAGCTGGTTCAAGGATGGTTTGTTTTTGAAAAGCTCCAGGAGGGGAGTGTTTTTCGAGAAACATTCCAAGTAGTCCAAACAAGATTTCAAGTTTAGAAGCGATTTCTTCATCAACATTACGAGCTAAGGGCTCGATGCGGGGTAAGGCGTAATATTTAGTGAGAGCTCTAAGTGCGGTTTCTTCGATTAATTCTAAGCCGTCTATTAATAGGTGTGGTTTTTGGGGGATGAGGGCGCCTTGGCGAGTTAAGTTGTCTATATATAGGTGTTGCGATACTACGAGTACCGGGGATATTTTGGCCTTTTGAAGGGCTTTTTTATAAGCGCAATCTGGCGAATCACACTCTTCGTACAGATGGGGGAGGGCTGATATTTGTTCCCAAGTAGGATGTTCGTCGTCGCCAACCACAATTTCGTTTTTTTCGCCGGTACCGCCTTGGCTTTGCCAGATTATTACTTTGGTAAGAAGGCGGGCTTCGTGATTGTCAAAATGATCTTTTTGTAGGAATTCTTGAAATCGTGATTCGCAGAGGTAACGAGCCGGGTGTTGCAGATGGGCCACGCGCGCATCGCGAGATATTTGTTGTGGCTCGGGAGTTATTAGTAAGCATTTTTCACCAGATTTTTCAGAGTAAGTGGTGGCAGCCAGGACTAGGTCTTCGCTGATTGCCTCGGGGGATTCAAAAATTGCACTAACAGAGTTTGTTAAAGCGGCTTCGACCTCGATTTGGAGTGAGTGTGAGGCGCCGCGACGAGGTGTTTGCTCCGGAGGGCGGGGGAGTGAGGGCGCGGCGCCCCCAGAATCCGCAGTTAAGTTAGAAACAAAAACATCTTTCCAGCCAAAATCGCTCTTATTAAGGACAGCACGAATTTGCTCGGCCGCTTCAAAAGGGATTTCTCGGATTTTTTCAACCAGTAATTTATAGAGTTCAATGGCTACCTTGGTGTCGTCTAGGGCGCGGTGTTTGCTTTCGTGGACTAGTTCGAATTTCTCACTAAGAATTTCGAGACTATATGATGGCTCGTTAAGTAGAAGCGTTTGTGAAAGATGGAAAGTGTCGAGCACTGTGCCTGGGGCTGGGATGTTACTGGCGGCTAAAAAGTTAATATCAAACTGAACTGAATGGCCAAGGATTGGGTCTGATCCAATAAATTTAATAACATCTTCTCTTACTTCATCGATAGTTGGAGCGTCTTTTAAGTCGTCGTCAGTGAGGCCTGTTAAATGTTGAATTAGATCGGGGAGAGGAGTTCCAGGGTTTATTAAGGTTTGGTACTCATCTTGAATAGTCCCGTCTTCGTTCATACGGACTGCCGCAATTTCGATAATGCGGTCTTTGTCTGGGTTTAAGCCGGTGGTTTCTAAATCTAAGGCAATAAACATGGGCCCTTAGAATAGCGCACTAATCGGTCCTGGCAAGATTAAAAAAACGGCCCCGCAAGCGGGACCGCTTCATCAAATATCTCTAAAAGTAAGAATTACATAACAATTAGAGTTTTTAGTTCGGGATAGTCTTTGGAGGTATTAGAAGGAAGCCTAAGAGAATCTTTTTCATCACAAATATCATCCTTGTTGTATGGAGTCAGGAACACCGGCTCAAAAGGAAGAGATCCTGTGTTGTTTTTTTCGTCAGTTTCAGCAATTTTCTTATCAGAATCTACATCAATCAAAGCAACGTATAGTTCGCGGAATTTAAGTTTAGAGCGGAATTCACTGATAGGAACTTCAGCGTGAACACATCCTTTAGCACTATTTAATCCAGAAATAGCTAGAGTGGTTTTAAAGATTTCTGATTTATTGCTTGCTTGGATAATTTTTATATCTGCATTTATAGTGCTGTCTTTAAAGCTGTTATTTGTACAAACTTCAAAAGTAAGTGTTTCTTGATGGGCCCCACTAAATCCAGCGCGATTAGGATAAAGATCAACCGGTTCTTGGTCGCCGCCATTTGGATCGCCGTTAGATGGATCGCCATTTGGATCGCCAACAGGGTCACCTTTGGAATCAAGACAGTTGTTTTTTTCGTTTAACTCTTTAACAACATTATTTGGGTCAGTACAAACTGTAATTACAGCATCCTCTTCGGATACGCTTAGATTAAGAGCGCTGTATTTAGCCGGAGTAATGCCTGATGCTCCACCAACTTTCATAAAGTCGTGATTAATTGGCCCCCAACTATAGGTATATTTTTTGTCTGGATTTTGTGGGTCACCAACGTAAATATAGGTGTGAGCAGCAGTGTTTTCAGGGATGTCAGATTTTCCAATATTAGAAACTTTGGCTTCGATATAGCCATCATCGTTAATACCAGCATAAAGAACGACAAGGTCTGGCAGCATATTATCTCCGCCGCTTTGTCCAGGAGTGGCCTGACCAAGGAGGTCAGTGGTTGCGCCTACAGTAGCTGCAAAGATGATCACGCTGACCCCGAGAGCCGGAAGTAGGTACTTAAGATTTTTGTGTTTTTGTTTCCCCATGTTTGTTTTGGTTAAAAAGTAAGAGGAAAATAAGAATATTTCTCTTAATTATACCAATAATTTAAGCTTGAGTCAAGAGTTGCGGCCAGCTTTAGCGAGACGGTCTTTTAGAAGTGCTTCTTGATTGCTAAGGGAATCAAAAATTCCTTGGGAAAATCGCGGGTTTTGAGGAGCATTAAAGACAATATGAGTAATGCGGCCATTAATATTCTGGGTGTCCATGTAAATTTGATGAACTAGCTCTTGAGTTTCGTCTGTAAGGTCTACCGGGCGCTCTTCTTCGATTAGCATGGTTTGAATTTCTTGCATGGTGACGCGAGCTCGACCAGGCTGAGTGCTTCCTTCTTTGGCTAGAACTTCTAGGGCGTAATCTCTAATTTTAGAAATTTCATCACGCACGATTTGTCGGCCGCCAGTGTTTTCAATCTCCTCACGGGTGCCAATTAGAACTTCTT
>CAXCBS010000016.1:0-15446 GCA_963980845.1 uncultured Candidatus Peregrinibacteria bacterium
CTGCGGCGCACCCGAGCGGCAGCCTTGTCCATGATCCCAACCACTACGGGCGCGGCCAAAGCTGTTGGAGCTGTGCTCCCCGAACTAGACGGCAAATTAAACGGCATGTCCCTCCGCGTCCCAACCCCCACTGTTTCAGTTGTAGACCTCGTGGTTACGCTCAACAAACCTGCCACCGCTGAATCTGTTAACGCCGCTCTCCAAACCGCAGCCAACAACGAGCTCCAAGGCATCCTTGCCTATTCCGAAAAACCACTCGTCTCCATGGATTACAAAGGCAACTCCCACTCCTCCATCGTCGACTCCCTAGCCACCATGTCTATCGGCGACAACATGGTCAAAATCCTAGCCTGGTACGACAACGAATGGGGTTATTCTTGTCGCGTGGTGGATTTGATTGGGAAGCTTTAACCCAAACAAGCATAACTATGTCAGCAGAACAAACTGACGACACATATACGCCCAAAGAAAATGACGTTTTTGAATCTGTAAAAGATCAAAATATTTACTTTATGGTTGCTTGGAGCGCACCTTATACCAGTGAAGGCGAAGGCGTTTTATATAAAGGTGAAAAAATACGCATAGAACATGATAATTTTGAGAAAAAACCAACTGGCACTTTCGCTAAACCATTTGAATATAAAAAATTACAAAAAAGAATGATCTCAAAAAAAGACCGAACTAATTCAAAATACAGTGGATTTTCTTTTCATATTAAAATAACTGACCTTCAGAAAAATTTTAGATTAGTTGGCAAGGCTGAATTCTCATTAGAATCTCATCAGTGGGTTTTCTTTCCTTTACCTTAAAGAGGCCCCTCTACACCCTGAAAAGTCTTCCATTTCACCTGTGTATATTGCTGCGTAGTCGTAATTTTCGCATGCCCCAAAAGCTCCTGCACCACCCGCAAATTCACCCCATCCTCCATCAGATGAGTAGCGAAACTATGCCGCAAAGAATGAAAAGTCGCCGCCTTTTTAATACCCGCCCTTTTAACCGCCCGCTTAAACACTTTTTGCGCAGTTCGTGACGTTAACTTTCCTCCTCTCTGACTCTCAAACACCCAATCTCTTCCCTCTCTCCCCTCAACCCTCCCTCGCAACTCCTCCTTTAACTTTTTTGGCAAAATCGTCAATCGATCTTTCCCTCCTTTACCGCCTCTCACTTCAATCAAATTCCTCTCAAAATCCAAATCTCTTACACGCAAACTTACTAACTCACTCACCCTAAGCCCTGACCCATAAGCCAATCGCACCATTAATTTATGCTTTGAATTTTCAATCTCCGCCAATATCCATTGAACCTCTTTAGATGCCAACACCACCGGCAATCTTTTTGGCCTTTTTGAAAATTGAATATCAATCTTAATTTTCTTCCTTTCAACCTGTTCATAAAAAAATTTAATCGCACTTAAATAAAGATTTATCGTACTCGGCGCATAATTCCGCACATGTTTCCCAAGTAAAAAACTTCTCACTTTCCCCACATCCAACCGACCCAAATCTCCACCTGCAAAATCAAAATATCGCTCTAAACAACACAAATAAATATCCTTTGTTCGACCACTATAGCCCCGCAGCGTCATGGCCTCCTTCGTCTTATTTAAATAAAAACTTTTATCAAACATGTGCTTACCGTAGCAAACAGAGATTACAAAACCTTAACAAAGAAATGAACACGTATGCGCCCACCCAAAAGACAGGGTATCCTCTTTTTTTTCATCACAAATAAAATTTGACATATTTATCTCGCCCTACCTGAAATTATGGCATAACTCTCTGTCCAACGCCTTCCCCCTCTATACAAAATCCCCCAATTCAACTCTAATTACGCCCCATAAACTTCTATGCGAAATAACTCGCTTCCCTCTAACTCTTTCTGTACGAACTCCCAAATCTCCCCAACCTCAACGTATGCTACAATAGTTCGCACAGAAGCGAGTTATCATAAATAACAAAAAGCCCGGTTGACATTTTAATAAATAAGTATTATCGTACTACGCTAATTAGTTTTTAGAATCTTATAAAATGCCAGGTGCAAGTGTAAACACAGGAGAACTAAAGATTCTGCAACAAAGCATTGATAATAAAGAATCACCAAAGGAAGTACTAAAAGTTCTTTCCGGTGCTGAATACAAGGCATATCGTGGTAATGCTCCAGTTGAAGTTATAATTTTATTAAGACAAAGAATCTTCGACAATGTAGATCTACCTGAAGACTTTTTAGATAAAACGGATCTGTTTAATGAACTCTCACTGAATCCATCCTTTCTTGAAAATTCTGATCAAATGGCAATATTATGTAAACACCTAGAATCAGATAAAGTTGAAGAAATAAGAAAATGGATGCTGCAAAAATTAGCAAATCACCTTAAAACTACTGAAACTAACATTCAAGCTCAAATAAATTTCACCGAAAGTCGTACTTGTTTTGGTGGACCAGTAGCAGTTGCCATCATAAATGATGAAAGGGATATTGCCGATCAACTTTAATAGATCAACTGCAACTGTTAGGTAATAAATTCCCCCAAATTGTACCACTCCGCAATTTCGCATATACTTACGACCGTTAACCAAACATTTATGAATGAGAGACCATCATCTACCGAAACAAGCCCTGAAAACCCAGAAGCAATAAGTGAAGCGGCTTTTGGTGTTGCAGGATTCAAGCTCAATGACACAGTAAGGGTCCTAGTTTGGACAGGACAGAGTAAAGGTTATCAACTGCAAGATGGTTGGAGCATTAAGGCCTTTGGCGCCAGACCACGCTTCGGTCGCACAGAAGTCACGGCAGTGCTTACATCTCCAGATGGTAATTCCGAAAAAATGATTGGCCTACATGCCCTACTGAAAAACAATCAAATCGGCAGCCAACCTGATAACGTAGACCCCGAATAACAACGGCTAAATCTCCGAAATCTTCCGGAATCCAACCTTATTATTCTCGTATTTCAACAATTCTAACGCTTCTTCAAGCGCGCACCATTTTTGTTCTGAATGCTCATCCGAAATCACAGACTCGGCTTTTTCATCAACTTGCACTCCAAAAACATACTCCTTCATCCAACCATGCCCTCCATTAGCTTCAAACTCAAAATAATGAAGGTCTTCTAAAATCTTTACAACTTCTGTAATACCAGTTTCCTCTTTCATCTCGCGCAAAGCAGTTTCTTTTAAGTCCTCCCCCACTTCTACTCCTCCCGTTACCGGCTGCCAAAAACCTCCCCGATGCGGCTGACGCTTAAGCAACAAAAACAACGGTTTCCCCTCAAGAACTTTAAATATAATAACTTCAACCTGTGCAATACGTCCGTCACCCATATAAATAAATTAAATTTTGTTTTATTATACCGCCGAATTTCGGATATACTATAACTGTTTCATTCATAAAAAATAAATCCACATGATTCCCCTCGAATTCTTAAGACAATTCCGAGTTGATGGATATGCGATTTTTGATTTTGCCGCCGCCTTTCTATTAATATTTTTATTAGCACCACTCCTCTCTAAATTATTCTCAAAACTCAGACTTTCTATCCCCAAAAAAAGCTGGATGTTTTTCACTCTACCACTAAGCATCGTAGCTCATTTATTGGCTGGAAACATCACTCCCATGACTAGGGATTTCATTAGCCTACACGACCACTATTTATTAAAAATATTCATTTTAGGCCTACTGATTCTCGGACTAAAAAACATTAAAATAATCAAAAAAACACACCCTCCTGAGCCAACTCAAGATTTAATATCTCGTTTAAAAAAAGCTCAGAAAACTCTCAGCTCAAGGAAATTTGATCTCAAAAAACTGGATATGTGGGGAGATGAAATTGTGGCGGCTTTCAACCGCACCATGAACTCCATGGATTTTAAAACAAATATCAAAAAAGAATTAAAAACCAGGCGGACCAAACTCAAATCCTGGAAACTTAGCTGGGTCAAAACGCTTTTTCCTTTAAATTTTAGATACCTTTTAAGCACGCCTTTTATTTATGGAATGATAATTCCTGGAGTGTTTTTTCATCTTGGACTCGAAATCTACCATCAAGTTTGTTTTCGAATTTACGGCATTCCACGCGTAAAATCTAAAGACTATTTTATCTACGATCGCCACCTCCTCCCCTACTTAAACTGGTTTGAAAAACTCAACTGTATTTATTGCAGTTATTTTAATAATTTACTCCGTTACGCCACGGAAATTTCCGGCCGAACTGAACGATATTGGTGCCCAGTAAAACACGCCACTCGCTTAAGCAAACCACACTCTCAATACAAAAAATTCGCCGACTATTTAGATGCCAAAGATTTCCGCGAAAAATGGGAAGAGCTTAGAAATTTTTCAGATATTGAAGATTGCGATTTTAAAAACCCCAAAAAATGACCCGTTTAATCCTAGCTTCCGAATCTCCAAGAAGAAAAGAAATCCTTACCAAACTTGGCTTAGAATTCGACATCATCCCCTCCACCTACCAAGAGGACATGCAGGCCAAAAAAGACCCCTCTGAACTAGCCAAATTCTTAAGTCTTAACAAAGCCAAAAACGTTGCGGAAAAGGTCAATGATGAAGCAATTATTATCGCGGCTGATACATTTATAGTGTTAGATGGAAAGTTTTTAGGAAAACCAAAAAACGCAAAACATGCCGAAAAAATGCTCAAATCTCTAAGCAACAAAACCCATCAAGTCATAACTGGAATTGCCTTAATCAACACCAAAACAAAAAAAGAAATAACCGACGTTTCTATTACAAAAGTTACTTTTAAAAAACTCACAACAGAAGAAATCAAAACCTACGTCGCAACCGGCGAGCCCCTCGGAAAAGCCGGGGCCTATGCAATCCAAGAAAAAGGCGCTGCTTTTGTTTCTAATATAAATGGAGACTTTTTTGGAGTTATGGGATTACCACTTTGTCTGGTGGCAGAAAAACTTAAATCCGTTTAAACTTCCACTTTACAAGACTCTTGCCAAAAGCTAGAGTTATTCCCTACATTCTACCCACCCCCACATGAGTGAAGTTCTACCCGGTTCACCAGAACCTATTGAATACAGCAATTTTTTAGATTTAGTCATTGATGCCATTGAGGCCGAAGGACCATGGCAAGCTATTTGGCCAATTAGTGATGACCCTGAAACCTGGGTTAAAGTCCAAATAGATCAGCGTCCCGGCCAAAAACGTTTAATCACTGTAACTAATCATTGGCTTGCAAGGGCAGAAATGGTTAGAAAAAGTTTCTATTCACCTTCCTACATAGAAGGCGGCGGAGATAAAGAAGCCCCTTTTGAACTAAGACTTGGTGCTCAAAACACAACCGAAGCTGAAAGAACTAACTCAGAAGAACTCCCTGATCAAGAAACTCGTCGAAAAGGACTCACTGCAGTTATGACAGTGCTAGGAAAAGAGCATGAAGACACTGATCCAACGCGACATGAAGAATTACTTAAAATAATTGAAACCCATGCCGCGGGAACACCTTGCGATGAAAGAGCCGGCAATAGTATTCAACACGATTTTTCTAATGCCTGGGAAGGTATCGGCTTAGTAATGAATACCGACTCATTACTATCTGATACCAGTTTTTCTAATGCAACAAATCATTGCCTTTATCTTAATCAATTAGCCCAAGATGAGGCGAGGATTCAAGCTTGGCATCAAGCCCCTGATTTTTCAATGGGTGCAAGAATTATTTTGGCAGACCTCTATAAAAAACGCCAAGAGATAAACAACCAAACTCTTTTTAAACCAGAGGCTGAAGTAGAAAATTGGGTAAAGAAAACTATGTACGCTAGAGCGCTTGAACTAGTAGAAATTCTAATCCCTGCGCTTGAAAAAATTGTAGACCTAGCTGAAAATTTTTCTCCACTAACAACCGATGATACTTCCAATCAAATTACAAGCGTCATCGCTCCTGAAACCTCACCTGAAAAACTTACAGTCGCACAAATCAAAAACCCATTCTTTTGGGTCGAATATAACAAGACACATTCTGATTCAATCAGAATAAAATCCCAGCTACCAAAAGAACTTGTAATTGGAGGTTTAGCTATATCTTTACGCGACTCCGAAGGCTACGGCTCTTTTGCTACTGAAATCAACGGCCACAAACTTGAATACTCCATACTTAAAAGCGCAGCATCAAAAAGACCAACAATAATTTTAAGCCTAGAGATAGACGGAGAACATGCAATTTATAGTCTTGCCGACGCAAACACTCAAGAATGTTATCGCACTGAAACACACATGGAAGAAACAGAAACCCCTTTTCAACTTAAACTTGATGTCGAAAACACAGTCGAAACTGAAAAAGAAACCGTTCATTTTTCCCCATCACAAAACCCAGATAGACCTAAGGCAACTCACGTTGCAATTCAACAAGGAAAAACCGGCAAACTTATCTGGGCAGTATACGTCACCGGACAAAACATCCCGGAAAGTGTCAGCGAAGATCCCGATACTGAATTAATCACAGTAGAAGTCGCAAGATCTAAATATGATTTTCAGCCATTTCTTGAAAAATAAATCTAACTTTCCCTACCATCCATTCACCCCCACACTATGAAACCCACCCCAACCATCGACTCTTGCTCCGCAATTAAACAAGACGGCGTAGACTGTTTTGTTACTATTCTTGATAAAGAAGGCGACCTTTCCACGATACAAAAAGCTCCTTCAACCACTCCAATCACCAACGTATCATCCCAACACTTAAGAATCTTAGAATCTGACGAAGCCCTAGAGGTAATCGAAGCCGAAAGACAAAGAGGATTGCTCCAAGCAGCTTTAATAATAAAAACCATCCAAGAAAAAGTGCACTGGGCCCAAGCAATAGCAAATGGACAAAAACCTGAAGCTCCTCAGCATAACACCGGAGTTTTTGCAGTTGTAGGTGTATATAGTGGACACGGTCCTCACCCTGCCTACATCACCGCTATTTCAGCGCCCCCAAACACAGACCCTTCTGATGTCCGCGATGAATTACTAACCACCTACCCCGAAGGCCTTAGTCCCATACCCGACGAATCAAGAGACATACCAGGAGCCCGCCACGGCAGACTAGCTAACTATGCCGTCGCCGAGTTACCCCCTCAAGCGGTTGATCTAATTGATTGGGAAGTCCCTCGATTATTACAAATCGGCGATACCGCCTCGATTGAAAAGGTTTCCACACACGGTGGATATGTTTTTATCGTTAAAAATCACCCTACTCTATCTGATCAAAAATGCATGCGTGGCTTAGATCTTGAAGATGGGACCTGTACAATTTTCCCTACAAATCCAGGTGCCAATAATACTTGGGATGTAGATGCCAATTGTGCCCTTCAACTCCCCCTTGAGACCCAGGTGGAAATTGTAGCTCGCACTAACAGCGAGTAACCTCTTACATAATTCCTGCACTATACAAACAGGTCACCCCTCTCATTGACCTATCTGGTCTTTTCTGGTATAATTAAGTGATACTTATTTATAACACATGAGCCTCTCTAGCCTTGGTAGAAACATCGATGAAATAGAAGAAATCGATTTTCTTGAATTATTGCCCGAAACATTAGAAACAGACCTAGCAAAAGCTAGAGAGTTAGATAAGTACGATGAAGCGTTAGAGGATCATCTACATAACACACACGCAACATCAGATAATGAAAGCTATGACTGCCATTCTCTCATGCTTTCCGTGCTTAATCGTGAATTCAACATAGACGTAACCTGCGCACCAGAATTTGAAAAACCAAACATAGAAGATTTCAAATGGAACACTGACTGGCAAAATGAACTTGTTGAAAGAATTAGAGCCATGTTTAAAACACCTGAAGGGCAAAAATATAGACAATTTTTATACAAACTAACAGAAGAAATTTACAAAAACAGTGATCACATCACTTTGCCGAATGTAACAGTTACGGACGATGCCAGCTGCGAAGATGGCGACAGAAAAGCACAACAAATAATCGAAAGAATTTTTGATTCCATGGAAGGCAATCCCAAATCCAGGGTCATTCTTATCTCCAACGGCAAAGGCGATCAATTTTACGATGCCCATTCAACCACTATTTTAGGCCCTGTCCCCGGAGAAAAAGATTTTTATGTATTAGAAAAAGGTAACATTGGAGATCCTATAATGATTCAACGTCTATCTGAGATCATTAAAATGTATATTTTCAGTTTCATGTTTATGGATTTAGAAGTAAATCTTTGCAACCAACCAATCGATAGATTATGTGCCGACATCAACGAGCTCTAAACGAGCTCTAATGCGCCCATCTAAATTTTATGGTAAGATGTTTTGGAAAATTTAATTCCCCTTTTTAAACATGCCCGAGCTATCACCTGTAAAATCCAAAGAAGACATCCCCTCTCATTACCAAGACACGCCCATTGGACGCTTACTGGAGTATCACAATTTAGGTCACGAAAACGACACCTATGAGAATGCTGAGCTACTCGTTGGAATGTGTATGGATCACCGCAAGCGGCTCCGCGTTCCAGAAAATTTTGCTTTTATCATCCGGGCGGGCGGCGCTAATTTAAGAAATAATGAATTCAAAGTTTCGTATTCAATTGGCATCGGAGGAATTCAACACATAGCCTTAATAGGCCACACTAATTGCGGCATGGTTAACCTGGCTGCACGCAAAAACCAACTAGTAAGTGGCTTAGTTAAAAACGCAGGCTGGAGTCCAGAAACCGCCGAAGAACACTTCCATCATTTTGCGCCCATGTTTGAAATCGGCAATGAAATAGATTTCACACTGAGCGAAGCCAAACGCCTACGCCACAGATACCCCAAACTAACCGTAGTCCCGCTGCTTTATCAATTAGAAGACAATCAGCTGTATTTAATTGAAGAGTAAAATTTATTCTGTTTTACCTATGCTAAAATAGAATTACTTAAAAAGCACTTATGCCCGCCTGCCAAGAATGCCAACAAGAATTCACGGTTACTCCGCAAGATGACAAATTTCGTAAACGTGTAAGCCCACAAACGCGCGACAAAACCTACCCTTTCCCAGCTCCTACTCTGTGCGCAGATTGTCGCCAAATGCGGCGCCTTGTTTGGCGTAACGAACGCCACCTTTATCCGCGTGATTGTGACTTGTGCGGAGAAAAATCTCTTTCTATTTATCACGAAAAACACCCCTTCCCAGTCTATTGCCTACCTTGTTGGTGGAGCGATAAATGGGACGGCACTAAATACGGCCGAGACTTTGATTTTTCTCAGCCCTTTTTTAAGCAGTTCAAAAAACTACAAGACACTGTCCCCCGCATGATGGTGCAACAACAACAAAACGAAAACAGTGAATACACGGCCAATGTTTCTCATCTTAAAAACTGCTATCTACTCTTCTCCTCAGACTTTAATCGTGACTGTTATTACGGGGTTTGGGTTGGAAACAGCGAAGACTCACTCGATAATTTTATAATCAACAAATGCCGCTTAACGCACGAGGCAATTTTCTCAGATAATATCTATAATTGTAGCTTTGTTATTCACTCATCGCAGTGTTCTGATTCCGCCTTTTTATTAGATTGCAAAAGCTGTTCCAACTGTTTTATGTGCTATGGCCTGCGCAACAAAAAATTCTGTATTGCTAACAAACAATATTCCGAAGAGGACTATAACAAGGAGCTTTCTAAACTTCCCATTTCCTCTTACAAAAACTACGAACATTTCAAAAACCACTACGAACAAATGATAAAAAAAGCACCGTACCTTTATTTGTGGCGCAATGGAAGAATCGAAGACTCAAGCGGTGATTTTTTAACCGATGTTAAGAGCTGCCACAACTGCTACGAAATAACCGAAGGCCGAGACTGCAAAAACGTTCAATCCGGCTACCAAGTGATTGATGCTCACGACTGCTCCTATGTTCACGGCGAACTTGGTTATGAAAACTGCGAGTGTTTTCCCATGCCCATGAAATCTGCTTTTAATTTAAACACTTACAATGGCCACGACGTTTACTACAACGATATGTGCATGAACAACAATTCAAACATTTGGGGCTGCGTTAGTCTCAAAAAAAGCAAACACTGCCTCCTGAACAAACAATACACGCCCGAAGAATATGAAGAACTCCTCCCCCGTGTAATCAACCACATGAAAGAAACGGGGGAATACGGCGAATTTTTCCCAGCTAAACTAAGCCCTTTTGACTATCACGAAACCAATGCTGAGGATTTTGTTCCACTCCATAAAAACTCCCATCAAAAACCTTCTCTTGAACCAACCTACGATCTGCCAGACGACATCAACGACACTCCAGAATCCGTAACTAACGAAGTCTTAGCTTGCAAAAAATGTCACAAAAACTACCGCATTATTCAGCAAGAATACAAGCTCCTCAAAAAACTTGGACTCCCACTCCCCCGCCTTTGTTTTGAGTGTCGAAATGCTGCTAAAAGCCGGTTCCGAAAACCACGCACACTACACAACAGAAAGTGCGCTGGCTGCAAGCAAGCCATCCAAACCAACTACTCACCCGATCATCCAGAGCAAGTGTTCTGTGAGGAGTGTTATTTAAAACGTGTTTACTAGCCCTCATCTGTGATAAGCTAACAGAAGTTAGCTTACTTACTATTTTCATGAAAAAGAATCTTACCACTTTTGCCCTCGTCATTTTAAGCGCCTCCTTTCTTTTCGGCTGCGCCACCTCCTCCAACGACATGAGCTACGAAGAATACATGCTTGGAGAACAACAAGAAAACCCCTACTGCGCTGATTATTTAGAAGGAGTAATTATACCACTCAAAGACAATCAATTTGTTTACGACACTGAATATATCGAAGCCGCAAACCTAGAACGCGAAGCTTGGGACACAACCCTCATTCCAGCCGGAGTAAATGACTATGAAAACCAAGGCTATCTCTGTTTTCCTTACCCCTACGACTACCACTACCCTCTATCCGAAGATGGTGAATTCGCTCAACCCGAAGTAATAGAAATTGAATGGAGCTGCGAACTTGAATACAGTGAATTTTATTTCACTCAAGAAGAAACTGAAATGCAAGATTACATTAATCAGGGATATTTATGTGACGAAGGACCTTGTTGGGATGACATTCTAGGCGACAGTAGTGTTTGGTTATGTGCTAAGGAGTAAATTATGAAAAAAATTCCCAAAAAACTTAAATCCTGGTTCAGGCGCTACTTGCCAGCCGAAATCATCGGCACTATAACCGCCATCTTATTTCCAACCGCTGTGTACGCCATTTCTGGCAACACATTGCTGATGGCTGTTTGTGGAACCATTGGAGAAAACATTGGATTCTATGGCACGATGTTGGTGTGCGAACTTTCTAAATCTCACAAAAAACACGGACAATTACGCGTTTTCAAAACCCTTCGCAATTTATTTATAGAATTTGGCTTAGCGGAAACTGCTGACTCTTTTTTGATTCGTCCGGCTACTATGTATTTCACTATCAGCCTTATCCCCAATCTGCAAATCGGCCTTTTAGTGGGAAAAATTGCCGCTGATGTGATTTTCTATATTCCCACAATTATTAGTTACGAATTGCGTAAAAAATTCCTTAAATGACAAACTGCCAGGCTTGCGCCGCCCCTATTTCCATCCCCCAAAAACACCAGGCGCTTTTAGAAGATCTCAAAATAAACACGCCCAAATTTTGTTATCGCTGTAGTTGGAAACGTAAAATGCAGTGGCAAAACGATTATCAAATTTATCCCCGAACTTGCTCTGCTACCAACAAAAACATTATTTCAATTTATAAGTCAGATGTTCCCTTTCCTGTGTATGAAAGAGAGTATTGGTTTTCAGATGAATGGGAAGCGCCGCATCTGAAATACGATTCAGAAAAATCTTTTTTTGATCAATATTTTGAGTTATTTAAGATCGCGCCTCGCCCTCATAAAAGCCAGGTAAATACTGTGAATTCCGACTACACCAATCTTGTTTTTGAGTCCAAGGATTGCTATTTAACATTCCAAGCTTTTCGCTCTGAAAAACTACTTTATTGCTACCGCAGTCACCGGTTACGCGAAAGTATGAACTGTTTTTTCTGCTCTGATTCTGAACTACTTTTTGAGGCTACTAATTGCAACAAATGCTACAACTTAAAATTCTCCCAAGATTGTTCCGGATGCTCTGACTCCTCGTTTTTGTTTGATTGCAAAAGCTGCTCTGACTGTTTCTTGTGCTGGAATTTACGCAACAAAAAAAACTGCATCTTAAACAAACAGTACACTCCTCAAGAATATCAAAAGCATATTCAAAATATAGATCTCCAAAAAGCACTTAAATTATACGCTGAAAACAAACCCAATTTTATTAAAAAAGCAGCTTACATCCTGTCCTCAGAAAACTGCCAAGGAGATTTTCTAGTGAACTGTAACAATTGCGAGGAATGCTATTTTACTGATGGCAGCGAAGACTGCTTTGCCAACATTCGCGCCACTGAAAACAAAGATTGCTACGACACAGTTGTTGGAGGATTAGCCGAACTTAGTTACAACCTACTTCAACCGGGATGGATCTATCATTCTGCTTATGCCTCGGCCTGTAATCACTGCCAAGAAATTTATTTTTCAGAAAATTGCGACACCTGCACAGAATGTATTGGCTGCATTGGCTTACGCAACAAAAAATTCTGTATCCTCAATAAATCCTATCCCGAAAAAGAGTATTTCGAGCTCAAAAAACAAATCCTTACCAAACTAATAGATGAAGGTGACGAAGAATTTTTCAACCCATCTCGATCTCCATTTGATTACGACGAAACCCTGGCTGATCTGTATTTCCCTAAAAACTATCAACCAACCGAAATATTGCCTTCTGCATTCATTTCATCTGATCAATTAAATGAATCCTCTTTTAATTGTCACACCTGTCAAAAACCATTTAACGTAACCGAACAAGAAATTTCCTTTACCAAAAAACTCCAAACCCAAATCCCCCACGATTGTTTCCGTTGCCGCATCAAACGCCTAGCCCAAAACTACTCACAAATTAACCCGCAAAACATCCCTTGCCACGCTTGCGGAACCGAAACCCTTACCAACTTCGCTGGCTTCTTCGATAAAATCTACTGCGAAAATTGTTATTTGCACAGCATCTATTAGAACGGTAAAATGACAAATACTACTTTTAAACTAACCTCCATATGGCACTTATTACTTGGAACGAAGATTTAATGCTCGGCATCCACGAAATCGACATGCAACACAAACGGATTGTGGACATGATTAACAAACTTCATGACAGCGCCGGCCTAAGCGCGGACGACAATGTTGTTAATGAGATCCTCACTGAAATGCTTGATTACACCCAAACTCACTTCACTACCGAGGAAAAATATTTCACTGAATTTAATTACGCCGAAACTGATAGTCACAAAGAATCTCACGACTCTTTTATTGAAAAAATCACTGACTTTCAACAAGATTTCAAGGATGGCAAAGAAGCCCTCTCATCCGAAATGATGCAGTTCTTAACGCAATGGCTTATTGGACACATTAAAGGGAGCGACAAACAATATGTAGAACTATTTTTAGAGCGTGGAGTGAAGTAAATTGCCAAAACTCCTTAAGCACTCTATAATTCGCAGTGCTAATTAGTACTGAAATTTATGCTACCAATTGATCCGCGCAAAGAAAAAATCCTAAACGCTATTATTCAGCATTTTATTGGTACGGCTGAGCCAGTGGGCTCCAAAACCGTGCTTGTTAAATACAATCTAAGCGTTAGTCCGGCCACAATTCGCAATGATATGGCTTTTTTAGAAAACGAAGGCTTAATCACTCAACCACACACTTCCGCTGGCCGCATTCCAACCGAGAAAGGCTACCGCATGTATGTAGAAAAACTTGTTGATTACAAAAAAGCCGAACGTTTAGCCAAAGAAAATCTCCGCAAACTAAAAGTCGATTTAAAAAAGCGCCGCGCCCAGCAACGCGTTTACGAGGCGGTTTCGATTTTGGCGCAAGCTATGCCTAACGTAAGTTTTGCCAGTATTCCTGAAAACCGACGCACTTTTTATCTTGGTGTTTCCAATATGTTGCGCCAGCCTGAGTTTTTAAACAGCCCCATGAATGCTAGCCAAGTAATGGAAGTGCTCGAAGAAGGTGTTTATTTGCTTGAAACTCTTGATTCTCTTGATTTCGAAGAAAAACCGCGCATTTTTATTGGCAAAGAAAACATTATCCCGCAAATTGAAAGTTGCAGTCTAATTGTAGCTAAATATAATATAGATGGTTTTGAAGGGTACTTAGGTCTACTGGGCCCTACCCGAATGCCATATGCTTTCAATTTTGCCACCTTAAAAGAAGTCCTTAAAATGCTTGAAAATGACCAATAAAAAAGATGACAAAAAACTAACCGGGATTGAAAAAGATCTCGAATTAACCAAGCAAGCCCTCATCCAGGCCGAAGAAGAATTAGCCAAAATGACTGAAACTGCGGCCCGGGCGGCGGCTGATTTACAAAACTTCCGTCGTCGTTCCGAAGAAGAAAAAGGAGGTCTCGCCCTCTATGCCAACTTACAATTTTTACAAGGAATCTTCCCTGTTATCGACAACTTCCAACGCGCTTTTGAACACATCCCAAAAGACCTCACTGAAAACGAATGGGTAAAAGGTGTTTATGGAATCGAAAAACAATTTATGACCACCCTCGATTCACTCGGCCTACAAGAAATCCCCTGCCAAGTTGGCGATGTTTTTGACCCCAATCTTCACGAAGCACTTATGCAGGGCCCAGGCAAAAAAGACACTATTATCGAATGTTTTGAACGCGGTTATCAATTCAAAAACCAAGTTGTAAGACCTGCCAAGGTACAAGTTGGCGATGGAAGTTAACATTCCAACATGCATCAGAACAAACAAGACAAATGGGCCGGCCAAAAAAGAATCGCCATCATCGGCTCCGGAGCTATTACCTTAACTGGCATTTTTCTATACGTATTTTTGGGTGAAGAAATTTTAGAAGAATATTTTCCTTTTGTACTTTTTGGATTCTGTTTTTTATTTATAATTATTGTTGCTATATCTAATAAAAGATACCCCTACAAACGCCCTCCCCTCACGAAAGAACAACAAAAACAACAACTTGCAGAATTTAAAAAATTCGAAAAATTCTTCCCCTTTAATAACATTGAAAAAGTCCCAATATTTATTATTTTTGCCACTATTTTTACAATAGCTAGCTTTGCTATTGCTATGCACTATCTTCCCTAACTTTTTTAATTTAACGTTAATTTCATGGGAAAACTCAAAATCCGAAAAGCACAACCCGAAGACCTCCCCCATATCAAACAAATCGCGGAGTTAAATTCTTTACAAAATCTCTCCCAAAAGGAGGCAAAGAAACAAGGGTTTTTAGTTTCCGGATTCAAAACTGAGGAGTACGAAGATTTTATTAATCGAGTAGATCATTTTTATGTTTTAACAATAGATGAAAACATCGAAGCCTTTCTTTTAGCCTATTCAAGTCAGCAT
>CAXCBS010000017.1:0-15249 GCA_963980845.1 uncultured Candidatus Peregrinibacteria bacterium
GATTCGCGGCGTTTATGGTGAATTAGAAACCGAAAACAGTGATGGATTTAAGATGGATACTACCCAGATGTTTGATGATATGAATGAAAAATTCGGAGAAGAAGGGAAAGGTTGGCTTACGGAGACTGAATTAACCGAGGCAATTAATACTTGGGTAGAAGATTATGATTATCGAATACCCCTATATTATGACTGTAACTATTCGCCGTGGCAGGAAGTGGCAGATAAAATGAGGGAACTTGTGGATACAATTTCGGCCTTAAATGATCCGAGCTCTTTTAGTGAGCAAGTTGCAGAAATGGACAAAGAATTTCAAGACATGCGGGCAGACCTGATGGAAGATGTAGACCCAGGCGGTGGTGAAAAAGATGCTCCGGCCGGGAAAGGCGTGGTTAAGAACTTTTTCAAAAAACACTTTGCCATAAAAATCCAAGCCATTGATCCCCCTAAAAAGAAAGAAGAGCTGCTAGAAGAAGCAGCGGCCGAAGGACAAAATCTAGACGTTGGAGAAATTTTAACAGCTACTGAAAGTGAAAATTCCACCTATAATCTAGCTGCCAAAAAAGCTGAGCTAGAAGGTAATTTCTGGGCTTCTTATCGCGAAGATAGTGGGGCTATTACTACTGATTTGGTTTCTAAGATTGGACAACTTTCGGGGATAGTAACTCTTTCTACTACTGATGCTAATTTGTTGCCGGGGCTAAGAGACTCTGCCAAGGCGCTTCGCAAAAAACAAGGCAAAGGCACTCCGGGCGGTTAAATATTTAAACAAAAAAAAGGACGTCTTAGTAAATGGTGGCTTACTCCATGGGTTTAGGACGTCCTTTGGCTTTTTAGGCCCGTTGAATTCGATCTTGTAACTGGGAGCTGGTGACAATCTCATTGATTGTGCCCGGGAATGTCTTGCGAGTGCGGTTTAAGCGCTCAGAAAGGCGTTTAACACGCGCAATTTTCCGTTTAGCGGCCAGTTTGGCCGGGATGTGGATAGGCTCTTCATTTAAGGCCATCTTGCGTACTACTTCATCGGTACCGACGAGACAATACGGGCACGTATGTGCCTGGGAGGAGATGGCCTTACAGCAATTGATGCAGTTGAAGAGCATAATAATTAGGGAGGGCGAGGATTTTAAGTAGAATAATTCTCTAAGAATGCGTTTATAGCACTCTCGGTAATACGGTAGACCCGACCGACTCTGACCGCTTTGAGCTTTTTTTGCTTAATCAGCTTGAGTACCGTTAAGTGGTGCACTTGAAGCAGCTTGGCCACCTGTTCGGCAGTATAAATCTTAGTTCCCATGTCGCGTAATTGTGAGAAAGAGCGGGTCCGGTTTTTAGAGACTCTGTCTTGGGTTATGTCTCTGGGTTGATTTAATTCTATTATACTTTGGTTAGTTAAATCAAGTTTATTTTTCGTTTATCTTGTTGTGCTATGTCTTGTTTTGTTTTATTTAATTCTATTAAACCCTATTAAATCACTAAAATGGACTTAACAGGTTAAGACTTTCCTAAAAATGGCCTAAACAACTACTATCCTCAACACGATAAAAATCGACCATTACATCGATATGAGGTTCAATTGTTTGGATTTCGGTAAGGAGTAGATTTTTCCTACTGGTTTCAATAAAAGTTTCAATGCGTTCTTCTTCGGTATGTTCGATCTCATCAGTCTGGCCCATCAGGGCGCGTGGGCCTTTGAGCGAACGAGAACGACGCGTGCCTTTAATTGAAAATGTGTAGTACTCGTACTCCGCGGTTTTGCCGGCCTCAACATCAGACAGGATTTCACGCACTAGATAGGCATAGTCAGCGGAAACGTGGATCACAACTTTGAGAAACGTTTTAGCGTTCATTTGGAGGAGCTATGGCTGTTAGCTTAATGGAGCGCTTAATCTAAGGCCAGGAAAGAGCTTAATTTAAAGCGTTTTAACAAAAATCCAACCTGTTATTTGTGATGTAATGAACTCATCAACAAACTTGCTTAATAGTTGGTAATTTGGTCAGTAAAAACCACTGAACGCTCTTCGCCATGCGACTCCCAACTTACGGTGGCGGTTATTAACATGCTGTCGACGTCTTCAATAGTCACATCAATGACGCGGCTGTATTTGCTAGGCTCACCGTCAACACAATAATCATCACACCAGGAGGCATACTCATGCAAATAAATAATTTCATCCGGACTAATTTGGGCTTTGTGTAATATCACATCCTCATCCTCATCATGTGGATAATCAAGCTCCCAGGCATACAACAAGCTGGCGTCGTTAACATTACGAGAGACTATGTAGTAATCATGATCCCCCAACCTTGATCCCCCATGAGAACAATCAGCAGGATCAATAATATCTGGCAAAACATTCCAACAGCTAGAGCGGTCGGCCGGGAAACGAAGCCAGTTAGTATCACGAACAGAACGGATGGCCTCAACTCCCTCACGGGCTAAATTGTAAGCTACTAGGCGCTCCTCAGCCTCGGTATTAGCGCTAACAGACATAATTACCACGGTCATAGCCGCCGCAATCCCCAGCGAAAGCACTACCAAAGCAATCAAAACCTCGGCCAATGTTTCGGCCGCTGGCTTTTTGAGATGCTCGAAAAGGGAGGAGCTCAGGGAAGAGGATTTCATAAAGCAAGTCTACCATAAGCTCACTATTGACCTCAAGCACCTTCTAAATCCCCATCTTCTTAAGCCATTTGCCGGTGTAGGAGGTCTTATGTTTGGCGACCTGCTCCGGAGTTCCGAAAGCCACAACTTCTCCTCCCCCATCTCCGCCATCTGGGCCCATGTCGATAATGTAATCTACAGATTTGATAACGTCTAAGTTGTGTTCAATGGTAAGCACGGTGTTTCCTTTTTCAACTAAGCGTTCTAAAACTTCTAGTAGTTTTTTTACATCATCAAAATGAAGGCCGGTAGTGGGTTCGTCCAGAACATATAGAGTTTTCCCAGTGGATCTTTTGGAAAGTTCGGTAGCAAGTTTAATACGTTGCGCCTCACCACCAGATAGTGTTGTAGCAGATTGACCAAGGTGAATATATCCCAAACCAACAGCAACGAGAGTTTCGAGTTTGGTTTTGATGGTCGGAATAGCGTCGAAAAATTCAAGAGCTTCGTCCACGGTCATGTCTAAAACATCGGCAATGTTTTTGCCTCGATAAGTGATTTCTAGCGCTTCCTTGTTATAACGACGTCCCTTACAGACTTCACACATCACATAAACATCAGGCAAGAAATGCATTTCAATTTTCTTAAGTCCATCTCCCTGACAATTTTCACAACGTCCTCCTTTTACATTAAAACTAAATCTCCCAGCTTTGTACCCACGAGAACGAGACTCTGGAGTGCTAGAAAATAAATCGCGAATATCAGTAAACACACGGGTGTAAGTAGCGGGATTAGAACGTGGTGTGCGTCCGATTGGAGCTTGGTCGATATTAATAATTTTGTCGAGATGCTCGATGCCGTTTACTTCTTTGTGATCACCGGGACGAGCCTTGGAACGGTTGATTTTGGCACTGATTTTCTTAACCAAAATACCGTTAATCAGAGTTGATTTTCCAGATCCAGAAACACCAGTAATTCCCACAAATGTTCCGAGTGGAATGGAAACATCCACCTCCTTAAGGTTGTGCTGAGCAGCACCAATAATTTCTAATTTTTTACCATTTCCCTTACGACGTTTTTTGGGCACTGAGATCTCCAGTTCTCCGGAAAGATATTTGCCGGTAATGGAATTTTTATCTTTCATTAATTCAGCGGGTGTTCCGTGTCCAACAACACGTCCACCGTACTTACCAGCGCCTGGCCCAATATCAAAAATATAATCAGCGGCCAGCATGGTATCAACATCGTGCTCCACAATAATAACTGTGTTGCCAAGATCGCGTAGGGCAAGAATTGCTTTGATTAGTTTTTTATTATCGTTCTGATGCAAGCCAATAGTTGGTTCGTCGAGAACATATAAAACACCGGTTAATTGCGACCCGATTTGGGTAGCAAGACGAATGCGTTGTGCCTCTCCTCCGGAAAGGGTATTAGCAGCGCGGTCCAAGGTAAGATAAGAAATCCCCACATTATCCAAAAATTTGAGACGATGCCGAACTTCACGCAGAATTGGATCAGCAATAATATTTTCACTTTTGGAAAGCTCTAAATCATCAAAAAACTCGTGAGCCTTATCAATCGAAAGGCGGGTAACATCAACAATTGAAGATTTTTTAATCTTAACGCTTAGGATCTCTTTTTTGAGCCGTTGCCCCTTACAAGATGGGCATTCTATAATACGCATAAACTGTTCAATTTTGTTGCGAACATAGTCAGAGTCGGTTTCTAAATAGCGACGTTGAAGATTGGGGATAACACCTTCAAACTTAGTGGTGTAACCCTTGTCCCAACTGACTTTATATTCCTCGTCTCCAGTCCCATAAAGAACCATATCCATCACGTCTGAGGACAGATCCTCGATAGGAGCATCTAATGAAAAAGCTTTTTTGCGAGCTACAGCATGCAAAATTCTAGTGTACCAATCAAGGTGCGAAGTGGTGGTAGACCACGGCATAATGGCACCCTCAGCAATGCTAAGTCTCTTATTAGGAATAATTAAATCGCGATCAATTTCGAGATTAGTACCAAGACCATGACATTCTTCACAAGCACCATGTGGGCTGTTGAATGAAAAACTACGAGGCTCGATTTCAGGCAAATTAACACCGCAATCAGCACAAGAAAAATTTTCAGAAAACAACCTATCCTCGTTCGTTTCGTGATCCATAACCATCATTAGGCCTTCGCCAAATTTAATAGCAGTTTCAACGGAATCAGCTAAACGTGTGCGATTTTCATTAGTAAGTGGGATCTCTTGTCCAGATTTCATTTTTTGAACTTTTTCCTTAAAATCTTTCACAACCAATCGATCAACCACAATTTCAACAGAGTGTTTTTTGTGCTCATCAAGCTCTGGGATTTCTAAGACGCTCATCACTTCACCATCAACGCGAACACGAACAAAACCATCTTTTTTAATATTTTCGAAAACCTTAACATGCTGCCCCTTACGATCTCGAATAACCGGAGCCAATAAAATAATTTTTGTTCCCTCTTCCATCTCGGCAATGTGATCCACGATCTGACTAACAGTTTGGCGGCTTACAGTTTTGCCACAATCAGGACAATGAGGAGTCCCTACTTTTGCAAACAAAAGACGCAGATAATCATAAATTTCAGTAACAGTACCCACCGTAGAACGAGGGTTGCGGCTGGTGGTTTTTTGATCAATAGAAATAGCCGGTGAAAGGCCTTCGATGGCCTCAACATCCGGTTTTTCCATAAGCTGCAAAAACTGCCTAGCATAGGTTGAAAGACTCTCGACGTAACGGCGTTGCCCCTCAGCATAAATTGTATCAAAAGCCAGCGAGGACTTACCTGAGCCAGATAGTCCGGTAACTACCGTTAGTTTGTCGCGCGGAATATTCACATCAATGTTTTGCAGGTTGTGAATCTTGGCGCCTTTAACGGATATTTGTTTTAATCCCATAAAATTAGGTAAAGGTCAAATTGGGGTCGAACCTTAACCTATCATGATTATCTGATTTGTTCAAGGGGGGAACATGAGAGTTTTACCTGTAAGCTTGTTGACTTGCCGAATTTTGTGTGTTATAATTATATGATCTCGTGATGAGATTTGCATGCCCTTTGACAATTTACCTCTTTAAAAAATATAAAACTTCGACTTTCTTATTTATAAGAAGGTTAGGCCTAACTTTTTTAAAACACAAAATTATGAAAAACAAAAAAATTGTTTCTCTTGTTGCTGCTGGCGCTCTTATTGCTAATTTAGCTTTAGTTGCTGCTGTTTCTGCAGACACAAATACTACTATGGACCAAGCAATTTCTGCTGGTACTCTTGCTATTGACGCTCTTCCTACTGTTAGTTCTTGGAGTGATCTAAACGTATCTCTTACTGCTCAAGAATCTAACGTTTCAGCTGCTGCTAACTCACTTCAGTTCTCTGATATGCGTGCTCAGCCTGCTACTACTTATGCTCTTGCCACCAAAGCTACTCACATGCTAGATATTCCTTCTGGCGTAACTTTTGCTGTTACTAATTTCCTAATTAGAACTCACGCTGGTGCCGCTCAAGTAAGTGATGAAGCTAACAGTACTGAATGTGCTCAAGGTGACGCTCGTGCTGCTTATATTCCACAAGCTATAACCAACCAATGGACTGCTCGTGATACTGATGGTAAATCTCGTGCCATGGACTGTAAAGCTAGCCCAGATTTCCGTCTATCAGTTCCTGCTCAACAGTCTTCTGGTTCATACCGAACTACTGTTACTTGGTCTATTGCTTAATTCCTAGACCCACATTAAAGAGGTGATTGTTCAATATTTAAAAGCCTCCCTTATCTTATATTGGGGGGCTTTTTCATTGATGTTTGAACCATTTTATGCTATAATATTTTGATAAACTATATCTTATGAAAAAGCTCGTTTTATATCTGTTAGCAATCTCTTTTCTTCTTGTTTTGGGAGGAGGGGTAGCTATGGCTGAGGGGTTTTCATCAGGGACTACAACTATGTCGGTTAATATCAACCCGGATGTATCGATTTCAGTGGCGCCTTATATAAACGACATTCTCCCTATTGGACACGCGGATGATCCTGATTCTTATCATGTTCAAATAAAAACTGAGCCACTTGCGTTGGTTTATATTACAGACAGCTTAGAGCGCACTATCACGCGTGAAAGTGATGCCGAAGGAGATGTCTGGGTAGAACTTGATTTGCAAGACACATCTTATGAATCACTTAGGATTGTAACGCGCGATTATTGGGGGAACTCAGCTTCATCTGAGGTTATTTTGAGTTCTAATCTAGCTAAATCTTCCTCTTTTGATGTGAGTTATCTCTCTTATAACCAAACGGGCAAAGAAATCGACACTTTGTCTGAAAACCTAACCGAAGAAGTATCTGAGTCAATGGGACTCAATGTAGTTGATGAGCTGGAACAATATATTTTGGCAGTAGATCGTGGCGAGGCAGAATTTGCTAGTAAACTTAGTGCTAGTGCCGAGCCTTTTATTGTGAAAATTTTAAAACCTTATGGATTTCTAATAATCCTAATAGGTCTAGCCTTGTTAGTGATTGGCTTCTATTTCCGAATGAATCCCCTCCCAACCACCAAGGATTAGAGGTGAGTTTCTAAACGCTTATAAATTTTGTGGTTCTCTTTTTTCTTGAACAAGTAAGACAGAATACTGTAACCAACAAACAAGTAAGGAACGATTACAAATGTCCAACCGATCTCTAGGAATACATTAAAGAACGCGTGTAATAGAACGGAAAATACAAGTCCTTCAAGAATCTTTTCCTCTTTGAAAATACGAGTAGCGGCACGCAAGTGGAAAACTTTATGAAACCAGCGCAGCATCCAATGGCGTTTTTCCTGAATTTCCTCCTGGAAAATAGGAGTCGCGAAATGAGCAATCCCATAATAATAACCATAAATTCCAGAGAAGAAAACATGAGCAAAAGTAGAAAAAACTGACCGAAAAATAAACGACAAAAATAAACTTTCAAACCCTTGATACGTCCAAATATAAAAGAAATACATAATGTTTTCGATAAAAGCGAAGCCAAGAGCAGCAATAATACAAAATTCAATAGCATCATCAATGTGGCGAAGATGGTTGCGATCACTTACTCTCACCACCACGTTTTTCATATATTCCTCCAAAACTCCCACAAACATAAACGCAAACACAATCCCCAGCGGAATAATGGCTATATCTGAAAAACTTAAAATATCTTGCTCAAATTGATCAGTGTAAATAAAAACATTTAGCTTAGGAAAAAACTGCCAGCTAAACTTGTAGAGCATGATTGGAATCACGGCTAACATGCCGGCAATAAACGTTAAGGCAATCCATTTTCTCGGTTCAGGCTGTTTTCGTATAAAAATATACCCCCAAATATAAGCGGGCACACAGGCCAGTAAAAAACAGAGGATAATGCGAACTAGTTCATTAGACATTTTTTGGTGTTTTTTTAATTTACTCCTGTTATTATATCATACTTGTGGGGGTTTAGCAAGGGGCTTGCTATCTAAGCGCAACTCAATTATTCTTGTTTTGTTGATCTAAAGGACATGTTTAAAGAGTAGCAGTTTACGAGAGAGGGAGGCCCTGGCTGAAAGCCTCCTAAACCATCTCCTTAAATACCACCTTTACCCCAAGGTCATCCTAATAACAAAGCGCCTTCGCATAACGCAAGGGAAGCTCGGTGGAACCGTCCGGCAAAAAGTCGGGCCCGAGCACAGCACATTGCTGTGTATTTTTTAACTTCAAATATTATGGAGAACGAAGCACTAAACACTATGCGTCACTCTATGGCTCATATTCTAGCGCAAGCGGTTATGGAAATGTTTCCAGAAACAAACCTGGCGATTGGGCCAACAATTGAAGATGGGTTTTATTATGATTTTGATTTGCCGCGAACTTTGATCCCCGAGGATTTGGATCTGATTGAGAAGAAAATGAAAAAAATTATCAGCCAGGCGCAGAGTTTTGAGCGGACCGAAGTGCCGGTGACTGAGGCTAAAAAAATGGTTAAAGAGGCCGGGCAAACTTATAAGTTAGAGCTGATTGAAGATTTAGAAAAAGAAGGTGAAAAAGAAGTTATTTTTTATACAAACAAAATGGGTGACAACGTGAAATTTGTGGATTTGTGTCGTGGACCGCATATTGAACATACTGGTAAGTCTGGGCCTTTTAAGCTCACTAAAATTTCTGGGGCTTATTGGCGCGGCGATGAAAAACGTCCCATGCTGCAACGGATTTATGGCACAGCTTTCCTTAAGAAAAAAGATCTAAACGAATACCTGGAGCACCTCGAAGAAGCTAAAAAACGTGACCATCGAAAACTAGGCATGGACCTGGATTTATATCAGTTCCATGACATTTCGCCGGGGGCGCCCTTTTTTCACCCTAAAGGTGCGGTGGTGTTTAATGAACTAACTAATTTTATGCGTCGCCAGTATCGAGTACGTGATTATCAAGAGGTTATTACGCCGCTGGTTTATGACAAAAGACTGTGGGAAAAAAGTGGTCACTGGGAACACTACCGCGAAAATATGTTTTGTATGGAAGTGGATGGAATTGATTGTTCGCTTAAACCAATGAACTGCCCGTCACATATGTTGCTGTTTAAGATGCGGACTCGTAGTTATCGCGACTTACCACTGCGAATTGCAGACTTTGCGATGTTACACCGTAATGAGGTGCGCGGAGCGCTGGGCGGCTTAACTCGGGTGCGCAAATTCTCTATGGATGATGCTCATATTTTTGTAGCGCTGGATCAACTTGGCGATGAAATAGTTCGTTGTATTGAGTTTACGCAGCATGTTTATGACTTGTTTGGATTTGAATATGAAGTGGTACTTTCCACTCGTCCAGAAAAATCTATGGGAACTGATGAACAATGGGAATCTGCGGAAAACGCGCTCGAGAGCGCTCTTAAAAAAGCCAATATTAAATATGAATTTAATGATGGTGATGGTGCTTTTTACGGGCCGAAAATTGATTTTAGAATTAGAGATTGTTTGAAACGTGAATGGCAGTGCGCCACCATTCAAATTGATTTCCAGATGCCACTTAGATTTGATCTTAAATACGAAGGTCAGGATGGTCAGCTGCATACGCCGGTGGTGGTGCATCGGGCGCTGCTCGGATCACTGGAACGGTTTATTGCTATTCTTACTGAGCACTATGCGGGGGCGTTCCCTTTTTGGTTGGCGCCAGTGCAGATGCGTGTCCTAGCACTTAGTGAAAAATTCAATGACTATGCGGAAAAAGTGCGAAGTGAGTTGTTTGATGCGGGTTACCGAGTTGAGGCAGATACTAGCGATCAAACTCTTGGCAAAAAAATCCGCGAAGCAGAAACTTCTAAAATTCCAGTCATGCTAATTGTGGGTGAAAAAGAAGCTAGTGACGGCACAGTCACCGCCCGCTATTACGGGAAACGGGAGCAAGACACTTTTAAAACTGCGGACTTAATTGAAAAGTACGCTGAGGCTAAACCTTAATTTACTATTCATCCTCTTTTTTGGGGATAAGGTAGTTAGAATCGGTCATACCACCAAGGGCATTTGGATCCTTGGGATTCTTTATACCTAATTCGCGGCGACGACGAACAATTTCGGTCATTATACCAGCTCCCTTTTCTTCGATTACTCTGGGTAAAATTTCTTTCAAAAATTCCTCCATATGTTTCTCCATCCTGGTGTTTTCTTTTTTATCTCCCCACGGTGGTTTGTAATCAAATAACAAATCTCTATCTATTCCTTGAATATCATAGGCGTCGCAAATTTCTTTAACTAAATTCGTGAGTTGAGCTTTGTGCCCTTTAACTTTCATATTACGTTCATTAATCGCAAAAGAATCCAAAGTCCGAGCATCTAATTTTGCGCGACGATTATTAGAGCCGTCACGACGACCACTTAAATAACTATCATATAAGAAATAACTCTGAACTGCTCCCAATATTTGTTTTTCATTCTCTTGAATTTGCTCTCGGTCAGCGGTTGTATCTCCAGCCTTGCTCCTCGTCATTAAATTCTCATGACGATTAGAAAGGCTTACTAAGAACTGGTTAAACCCAACATAGCCATTTTTATAACCCTCAGTGGTGAAGTATTTTTGCTGACCATTATGGCTACCAGTCATTGTTTCGACATCATCCATAGTGGCGGGCGCAATAAAAATATGCGCATCATCATGATCCATGTTTTGAGCAGAACGAAGACCTTTGGAAAGACGTTCTCTAAACCTTAAATCCATCATCATATTCTCCCACATGTATTTAGAAAACGCTTTACTAGGTTTACCGTCCTTAGACTCTTCTTTGTAAAAAGCATCACGGATAGCTTCGTAATCTTCGACAGCGTAATTCTTTTTGGTATCTTTTAATTCAATTTCACCAGACATATAACGAGGATGCAGTTTCTTTTCATACGGACTGGTAAAGAAATCCAACATTGGGAACTGGTTCAAGTATTCACCATCAATAGCACCCAGACGGTCAATATGTAGCAAGGTCATTCCAGAGGCTGCTCCAGAAGGACATTTAGCTGTTACCCCTTCTAATAAATAGAATAGTTTTCCTTCCATTGATAATTTTCCGTACTTAATCGCAAAATCAATAAGTTCCTCATACTCATGCGGATTAACATATTCGCCTCTTTTCCAAGCATTAAGCAAACGCTGCAATTCACCTTGAAGTCCACCCGAACCTTTTGGATCAGCCTCCAGCTGTTTACCTTTGTGTTCGTAAGCGCTCTTGTTGCTGTTGTAGGCGTTAATATTTTTACTAAACCAGTCGGCCCAAGTCCCTTCTCCCCAGAGGGAATCAATGGCGGCTTTGGTGAGGTCTTCACCAGAAACTTTTTCGCCAGTTTCAGGGTTTATTTGGGGCTCGCTAGTTAGTTTGATAAATAATTTAGCTCCATCATTAGTATAATTAGAAGTCATGCGATTAAGCGTGTTCCACATACGCATATCATCCCAACGTAATTCACCTTTTTCAGTTAATACAAAGAAACAAGCTTTGGCTTGGTCACGATCATGAGTGGAATGCAGTTTTTCCATAATTTGCCACACACCCCATTGATCCATGGCTTCCTTATATTGATTAACCTCTTCGTTTTCAGCTTGCTGGTTAATACGATCCATTTCACTCCCAAGTCCGAGTGGTAAGTTGTTCCCAACTTTACTAAAACGACTCTTGGATTTGCGGTTATGTTTACGTTTAATAAATTCAACAATTTCTTTACCCATGTTGTATAAATCCATCATGGAAAGGAACGTGGTTTGGCTCCAAACTTCTTGTAAATATCCAACTGGATTCTCTTTTTTGGGAACGTAAGGAGCGACCTTATCAACAAGATCTTGAAATGTTGGCTTATCTTTTTTAGCTTCTTTCTTATCATCGCCATTGCCATTGCCGTCCTTTTTGCCTTGGGCTTTTTTGCGGGCTTTTTCTTTGGCTTTTTCACGTTCTTCATCGCCGATATTGTCAGCCGCATCACCGGCTCTCTCGGCTTCAGCTTCTGGTTCACCGCTTTCAACGTTATTGTTTTTAGCCCAAACAAGGAATTCCGGTAGGGTCATTTTTGTGCCGTCTGAAAAAGTAATTTCATCGTCAGTGGCTTTTTTGATAACTGGATGATTGCCGTCTTGTCCCATCTTAAGTACCTCATTTGGCTCAACGGTAATAGGTGGGAAAGCTTCTGGGTTGCGGCCAGCAGTTTGATTGCGGTGGTTGGCCATATTGGAAAGATGCTGTCGAAGGTCCTGAAGAGTATTCATTTTTGGCATTGCGTCGTTGCGACGAGCCCATTTAGCAAATTCACCAAGCTGCATTTCACGCGACATACGCGGCGCAGTAAGCCCAAGATGAGGGGCTTGTTCCGGACGCATAGTTATAACCGGCTTATCCAATTCGACGCCGTTTTCACTTACCGAAACTACTCGGACGTCTTCGCGGTTAGCGCGAACAGCACCGTTTTTATCTACATAATAACCGTTATCGTGTTCTAAAGTTTGCCCAGATTGAAGAGTCATGCCAAGCGGTGGTAATCCAAGCGCTTGATCTAACTCAGATGGTGTTTGAATTACCTCGTGGACATCAGCGGCATCTACCCACTTCAAAAACCTTCCAAGTGAGTAAGTATCGCCATCATCCAAATGGATACGTAAGCTGGTTGTTTGGTCGCCAATCATGTTACCTTCTCTATCCAAAACAGGAGCAAGCACTGGCTCAATTTTTTGAATAGTAACGGTCTGAACGTTAGAGGTAACTGGGTCTGGGTGAACGTATTGAATTTTGGTCCCAACCTCCAAATTAATACCCGAGGCTTTGGACGCCTCTTCAACCATTTGTTTCTCTCGGCGCTGTTTATTAAGCTGACTGGCCACGGCTTTCATAATGTCACCAAATACACGCGCCTCGTTAAGAAATTTCTCCTCAATATCCCATTCTTCTTTTTTGAGACGCATGATGTTTTTACGTTGAGCAGAAGTTAAATCCATAGCATCAACACGATTTTTAAATTGCTGGAGTTGCTCCTTGGTATCAGGCGTAAAATCCCAAATATCAGCTACTTGCTCTTTTGTTAAGATTTCTCCTTCTTCGTTAACTTGTTTAAGCAATCCAGAAAGAGCGGTGCGGTTTTGATTATCGCGAGTGTTTAGGTTTTGCAAGTTGCCACGTAAACGAAGCAATGGACGGGTTCGTTCCCGTTCCGGAAGTTCCTCGATAGTAACATTTGCTTGTAATAAAAGTTCTACGATTTGGTCGTGAGTGCGTTCGCGCACTGCGTCTACCGGTGATACTTGATCCTCGACGCGAGCTTCGTTAGCCTCGCGCTGACGGGCCTGCATATTCATTTCTTGACGGAACCGGGCTGCGTCACCGTTTAAGGCTAGGGCTTGTGAAGCACGTTGAATATCTACATCTGGATCTTCTAATCCTTCCCGAGCACGGACATATTCTTCTTCATTGATTTGACGAAGAGCTAGGCGTCTCCCTAGAGCTGATTCATAACGGTTACCGCCATCTAAATCAACTAAGGCGTTTTGGTAAGTTGGACCATTAAAACGACCACTTATAAATCCTCGAGCGAGCGCTTTTTCACTGTTGTTGCCATTGCGGAGGGCTTGTAAGCAGGTGCCAAAATCACCTTCGTTCATACGCTCAGCCGCAAGCATGCGAGCAGCGCGGACATGATATGAATCATTGCTTTGCAAAGCTTCTTCGGCCTCAGCGGCCGTGGCATTAGTAATTGCATTACGGCTAGAGAGCTGTTGCAAACGACGAACATCTTCACGATGTCGCTGTTGCTTGGCCGCCTCATTAGCATTGTCTTGTTGTTGTTCTTGTTCTTCGGCTTGTTGGCGCTGACGTTGTTGATCTGCGGCCGCAGCACCATCATCGTCGGTGGCAGCTTGGCCTTCGCCAGGATTACCGCCTCGTCCCCCTGGGGTTGATTGAAACACAAAGCGGCTCCCGCCCACGAGTGGGTTTTGTTCTGGAGACCAATCGAATTGTGTTACCAAGGGTTTAAACATATTTTTTTGTTATTTTTTCTATTTTTACCAGTTTAAGAATTTTTGTCAAGGGGTTATAGAGTGGGGTTGTTTGGGTCGTTAGGGTCGTCCCTCTTCTTCTTCTTCTTCCTCTTCTTCGTCGGCTGCAGCCTGTGCAGCTGCGGCTGCGTCAGCGTCAGCCTGAGCCTGTTGGGCAGGAGTTAGTTCTGGAGCTGGGGCTGGGTCGCCTCCGGTTCCGCCTCCTGCAGCGTTGGTGGCACTGCCCACGGCAGTTGTGAAGCTGGCTCCGCTAATCTTGTTACCGCTAACCTCTAAATCTTCTACAACGTTTTGCTTTTGAGTAGAATCAAGTCCGTTGAAAGCGGCCACTGCGCCTGCAACCGTGTCATTAACTTCATCAAATATTTGCTCAATCTGAGCGTTTGATTGAATTGCTTCTGTATTTGTTCCAGCGGCTACTAAGGCTCCGCTAATAGCTCCCACGCTTGCCGCTGGCACAGCACCATCTGTACTAAGAGCTGTTTCTAAGCCTGGGTCGCTTGAAGTGTCTGGGTCTGCTGGGTCGTCAGGTGTTTCCGAAGGAGACCCGACTGAGTCTTTCCCCCATTGATTTGGATCTCCATGCTTCACTTTTTCGTTTGACAAATGTTCTATTAATTCCTTTCTAATATCTGTCTCACTACTTGCAGCTTTTAATTCTGGGCTAGCTTCCATTTTCATCTTATCTAATGCGTCCAACAAAGTTTGCTTGTTCCCAGGAGACAAAGCCCCATCAAATTTCAAATATTTACTCTCAAAGTTTGACCAATCACCTTTCCCTTTTAGGCTCCCCTCAACACCTTCATATTTCTTCTCTAACTCGCTTTTACCCATAAGTGCATCTGTGACTTTCCCAGAATCCTCTCGCATTTTTTGATCAAAGCGGTTAACGAACTGCCCAGGAGCACCGAGCAATCCTCCAAGAGAAGTTCCGCCTTCAACCCCCGGCACAGGGATAGTGGTGAGGTAGAGAGGCATCTTGGCAGCAAAGGATCCAAGTTTTTTACCAGCATCCTTGATTGTCCCGGTAAAACTGCTGGCCACGGTTTGATCGGCGGCTGCAAACACCCCAATCCAAATAATAAGCACTGCACTAATAGCTATTAA
>CAXCBS010000018.1:0-14854 GCA_963980845.1 uncultured Candidatus Peregrinibacteria bacterium
GTTCTTCAGGAGGGGCTTAGCTTTTCCGCCCGACTGCAAGCAATTGATAAACTTCGGGAGACTCACTCAGCGGATATTTTGCTATTTATTAATACTGTTGGGCTTAAAAACGGACCTAGAACACTTGACTTAGAATACGCTGTGCAAATGGCTCTTGAAGCTATGGAAGTCACTCCGGCTCGCTCAGTTAAACACTGCTTTGTTGACAAATGCTGAATTTACGTGGTATAAAAGCCCCCACCCATAAAACACCCCCACTATGATGTCTCGAGATTTGCGTGACTATTGCGATAATATTGATGATTTTGAATTTACCCCACACGGTTTTACAGATAACCTAACGGCAATAGCTCAAAGGGAGCTAGGAATTTTCAGGGACCACAATCCCGAAGGGAGTTTTAAAGAAGCTCAAGAACGCGCTAGATTAGCAATGGCTATTATTGATGCTGATATTGGCATTGATAAAGAACAATCCTGGGATCGCGAGGCGCTGACTTCGTCTTCCTCTAATTTTGGTTTCACTAATGATCAATCAGACATGAAAATAGGTAGTTTTCGCTGGACCGAGAGTGATTTGTCTCAGGTGTTTATGACTGGGAATTGTATTGGTGAAAGAGATGAAGCTCCTCAATTAATGACCGGCTTTGTCTCAGCAGTTTCTCCCACAGATAGTACTGTTGTACGATTTTGCGGGAGTCGTGTTATGTGGTCAAAACAGTATAGGTTTTCTCCTGATAAACAGCCTTTTAAGGGGTTGCTTAAAATAGATCAATTTGAATCTCCTGTCTCCGACGAACCAGGCCAAACCCAACATGTTCAAACATATGCGTATTTGCTTGGTACAGATAAAAACTTAACGCAAAAGCCTAATGCCTTGGTTGTTGGCACAGTTAACTATAGAGATCCGTCTATAATGGCCGCAACTTTTTTTGAGGGCGAATATTTTGGGAGGCCCAATCTGTTCTTAATTCTATGGCCAGGGGAGATAGATGCTGAAAGCCTGAAGAGTAGCTCTGACCTACATAAAGGAGTTAAATTTGATGGTGATTTTGTAGACCAGATGGTAAATAGCGGCCAATCTCTTGGAGAGCTTTCAGTAGAAGGCTCTACTGAAAGGGTCGTTCAAATTCCTGCTTTACAAAAAATTGCTTCACCACTTAGGGGAATTCTTGGCTTAGAGTAAATTCAGTCACCCATAATTTTCCCAAGTAATGGTTTCAAAAAATCATTGCATCGGAAATAAGGACTGATAGAATTAAGCTATGGAAAATAAACGCGTAGCAAAAATATTTCAGGAGATTGGCGACATTTTGGAGCTTAAGGGCGAGAATCGTTTTCGTTATCTTTCTTATCATCGCGCAGCGCAAACAATCCTTAATCTAAGTCGAGATGTGCGTCAGATTTATGATGATGGTGAGTTGGAAGGAATTCCCGGGATTGGAAAGGCGTTATCTGAAAAAATTGCCGAAATTCTAAATACTGGAAAATGCGGAACTCACCAAAGGCTACTTTCTGAATTTGATAAAGGTCTGCTTGAATTGCTTACAATTCGAGGTCTGGGTCCTAAAAAAGTGAAAAAGTTCTATGATGAGTTTGGGATCGACAACATTGGCAAGTTAAAAGAAGCCGCTGAAAAAGGGATTTTGGCGGAATTAGAGGGTATGGGAGAAAAAAGTCAGGCGGATATTATTAAGTCCATTAAGGAACACGAAAAACATATTTCTCGGTCACATTTGATTACTGCCACACTCTTGGCTGAGTTTTTGGTTGAATATATGAAAGATTGCCCAGCTGTAACTCGCGTGGAATATGCTGGGAGTGTGCGTCGTGGGCGGGAAACAATTGGTGATGTTGATATTTTGGCCACAGGAAAGGATCACACCCAAATCATTCAACATTTTTTAGCGCATCAAGACGTCAGCTTGGTATTAGCCCAAGGCGAAACCAAAGCCAGCGTAATCTTGGAAGGTGGTGTGCAAGTTGATTTACGAGTAGTGGATAAGGAAAGTTTTGGGGCAGCGTTGTATTATTTTACAGGCTCAAAAAATCACAACATTGCCACGCGCAAATTGGCTATTAGAAAAGGCCTCAAAATTAATGAATACGGAGTTTTTAAAGGAGAAAAATCCATAGCTGGCAAAACTGAGAAAGAAATTTTCAAGACTCTGGGACTCCCCTACATTATTCCCGAATTACGTGAAGATCAGGGCGAAGTTACGGAAAAACTACCCAAATCAATTGAGTTAGAGGATATTCGCGGCGATTTGCATTTGCATACCAACTGGAGTGATGGTCGAAATACGCTGGAGGAAATGGTAGAAGCAGCCCAAAAACTAGGTTATGAGTATTTGTGTGTTTCGGATCATTCAACTTCAGCGCGAATAGCGAACGGGTTAGATACGAACCGAATTATGGATCAAATTAAGGAAATTAATGAATTTAACAAACACCTGAACGGGTTTACGGTTTTCAAAGGAGCAGAGGTTGATATTTTGGGAGACGGGACACTTGATTTCCCGGATGAGATTTTGGCACAACTGGATTGGGTGACAGCTTCGGTTCATTCAAAATTCACTCTTTCGGCGGCTGAACAAACTGCGCGGATTGTGAAGGCTATTTCTAATCCTTATGTGAAAGTTTTAGGGCATCCAACTGGGCAAATCGTAAATAGTCGTGAACCTTATGAAGTAGATATTGTAGCGGTGGCGCGGGCCGCGGCAGAGAACAACGTGGCGCTTGAGATTAACTCTAATATGAGGCTGGATTTGAGTGCTACTAATATTCGTATTGCCAAGGAACACGGCGTGAAATTTGTAATAAACACTGATGCGCACAGCGTTGATCAGCTTGGTCTGATGAGGTTTGGGGTAATTACAGCGCGAAGAGGGTGGCTTGAAAAAAGCGATGTTTTGAATACTCTTTCACTAGAACAACTTAAGAGTCTTGTTTAAAACATTTTTTATCAGTGTATAAAATGTGCCCAATCAGCCAATTAATTGTAAAGTCCTCTATTTGCGAAGCAACTTTTAGGGCTTTTTTGGGAGTTTTTGCTTTCTTTTTTAGGGCTGCTAAATCTTTGGCGTAATCTTTGTGTTCTTTTATATGCTTTTTCGCTTCCTTGGATTCCGTGTCTTCTAATATTCCTTCTTCAGTCTCAAAATGAAAACTAGCGTAATTTTCTAAGTACTCGATTACCTCTAAGGCCTCCTTTTCATTATCAGTCTCGACAGCGTGATCTAGTTTTTTCATTATTTCGAAAAAATGCATATGTTGCTCATCGATAATTTTTACTCCTAACTCGTAATTTTTGTCCCATTGGATCTTCATATGGTGATTATACCATGCTGGGCAACTCTTTAGAGAAGAGGGTCTGATTCGACTACTGTCACCTCTTCTTCAATCGTTTCCTTTGGCATAAACAGATAAAATCCGGCGCCTCCCAGTAAGGTGGCAACTACTAACAAAGCAACAATTTTTTGCCACCATTTACATGGTCCGGGCGAACTACAACAACAAGGCATGGGAAATTAGGTTAAAACGTAATAACCGTATTTTACTCAGCTATGGCGAGGTTGTCGATAAAAGCTGTTACCTTGTCTCTTAATTCACCCAAAACTCGAGGATCAATGGCCGCTAAGCGTTCCTGTGCAGCTTGATGTCTTGTTTTAATTTCTGCCAAAAACTTGTTGTAATCGTCTTTTGTAACTCTTTCTTCGAATTCGTCAGCATGAATACAATAAACAGGGGCCGCCTCATAATATTCTTTTTTTCGGCAAACTACTTCTTCGCCCAAAAAATGAGTAATCATAGGTCCCATAGGCTCCATTTGCGAACCTGCTCCAGCCATGCCGGGGACTGCAACTAATTGATGGTCAAAAACTGCGCTTTCGGGGTCGGCAGTTAAAAGTCCCTGAACCGCTTCCCTATCAATATCATTGTCACTCAGAATTAGTTCATCACCTTCCATGGCTCCCACTAATTTGCCGGTTGCCTGCTCTAAAAGCTGATCAAATCGCTCTAAACCCTCTTGCTTAAAGTCAGCACTTTCAGCAGGGTCTGGTGTTCTCCCCCAGACTGGTTTAGATTTTTCCTCTCCTCCCCATTCTTCGTATACCATGATAAATATGGTTATATTATAAGGCGCTTTCGCGCAGTTGGGGGCGGAAGTTATTTTTGTTATTAACTCTTATTGTAAAGCTTTTTAGGAAAATGTCAAGAGCAGTTTGTTTAGGGCACAAGTTTGGCAGTATGCGTCTGAAATGAAAGTTGTTTTTCTCTGGAAATTGAATTAAAATTTCGGCAATGACTAAAACCTTACATCGTTTCTTTCTTTCGCCAAGTGCGCTTAATAAGGACCGCGTGCTGATTTCAGACCGTGATCAAGTTCATCAAATGACGCGAGTTTTGCGGGTGCGTGAGGGTGACACATTTGTGGCTTTGATTGGTGATGGGAAAGAGTATGAGGTGAAAGTGATGGAGATTTCAAAACATGAAATTATAGGGCGTGTGCAAGTTGACCGGCCGTGTAAGGGAGAATTACCGATTGAAGTGCGTGTTTTCCAAGGAATGCCAAAACAATTGTCTAAGTTTGAAGAAGTTTTGAAACATGGGACTGAACTTGGGGCCACACAGTTTTATCCGCTGCTGACCGCAAATTGCGAGGCAGAGGAACTTAAAAAAAGAACCCGAATGGAGCATATTCTGAAAGAGTCAGCTGAGCAGAGCGAGCGGGGGCGAATTCCGGTTTTGGGGCCAGAGGTGAGATTAAAAGATATTCTAGAAAGCGGTTGGCCGGAAGGCTTGGAGGCGGAGGTGACATTGTTTGCTTATGCTAGGGAAGAAAAGGCTCTTTTGAGTGAAGTGTTGGGAAATATGGGATCACCAAAGTCAGTAAATATTGTAATTGGTCCGGAAGGTGGATTTACAGATGAGGAAGTTGAGGGGGCACACGAACAACACTGGACGGTTTTTGGAATGGGGCCGCGGATTTTGCGGACTGAAACAGCTGCGCCAGCGATTTTAAGTGCACTTTTGCTTGGCTCTTTTTCTAGTCTTAAGTAAGATGTGAGCCATGCAACAAGAGTTTCAACTTATTGGACTGATGGACGCCGTTGAAAAATGGAATGGGAAACTTAATCTTATTTCTTTTAAGAGTCGCAAAGAGCTGGACATCAAACATGTGCGGGATTCACTTTCTTTGCTAAATGTTTTTGAATTAGAAGGGGGACAACGAGTTTTGGACTTAGGTGCTGGTGGCGGTTTTCCAGGTTTGCCGTTGGCGATTATGGCTCCTGAAACTGAATTTGTGCTGGTGGATTCAACTACGAAAAAAATGCTAGCTGTGCAAGAAATTGCCAATGAACTCGGCTTAGAAAATGTAAGCACTGTGGCGGAGCGAGCAGAGACGCTCGCGCACGATGATCGTTATCGCGAAGCGTACGGATTGGTGGTGGCGCGAGCCCTTGCTCCCCTACCAACATTACTAGAATACGCAGCGGGATTTGTGTGTGTGAATGGCATGTTTGTGGCTTACAAAAGCGCTGATTACGAGGTTGAGCTTGAGGAGTCTGAGACTGCCATGGAAAAGCTTGGATTTGAATTTATGGGGCCGGTTGAATATGCCTTGGATGAGGACATGGGGGCACGTTCGCTCCTTATTTTCCAAAAGATAGAAGCACTCGATGACAAATACCCCCGAAAAAGTGGCACTCCCAAGAAAAAACCTTTATAGATAATTCTTGACTTTCAGGTAGAGTATGGCTATTTTTGTATATATAAACATAACTATTAACCTCCCAAAAATGTTAAAGAATCTTAGAAGAATTGGAGCGGCGTTTATTGTTGCGGCTCTGGTTTTGCCGCATGTTGCGCTGGCAACCTCCCCTCATGAAGTTGTTTACTGTTTGGAGAATGGAGCTGAGGACTGTATTGAACACGGAAACTTGCCAAACATGTTTGATGGTGACACTGGCACTTCTCAGTTCATTGGAGCATTTGACAAGACAGTGTTTAGGATACAATTATCTGATCCTCTTGCAGCCTATTCGATAAATGAAGTGACTCTCACACATGCGCCTAATTCTGATCAGTATTGTGACGATCTGGATGTTTCTACTTCCCCTGACAATTCCAGCTATACTTTGCAAGACACATACTCTCCTGGCGAAGGAAATGGCACACAGGTCATTACCTCTAATTTTACCGCAGTAGATGGGACTAAATATATTCAACTTCTATGTGATAGTGTGAATTCTGGTGTTTATTGGAATGTAGCTGAAATTGAATTTGACGTAGCTGCTGTCCCATCCTCAGCCCCGGAAATGGAATTTTGGGCACTACTCGTTATCCTACCAATGATGGGTTATGTCGCTTATAGATACTCCCCATCTTTTAACGGAGCTGCTGCTTAGGAGGTTTATTTACTACACTTTTAACTAATAAATCTTTTTCTGATAACAAGTTTCGCAATAGACTTTTTCCGGACTATCAGGAGTAAAAGTAGTAAAAAATGTATTTGAGCATTCCGGAGCATCACACTCCGCGTTCCAAAACTTGCGCGGGTTTCGTTTTTTCATACGAGCCAGTCGTCGGCACTCAAAACATTGCCGCGGCAACGGGTAATTATGAGTTTTGTAGAATTTTAATTCCTGAGGAATAATGCGGTAATTTTTCGTACAAGATGTGCAGGATAATGTTTCGTCCAAAATTGATTTAGGAGCATTTTTTATGGAATCTGGGAGATCGGAAAGGGTCTCTTGGCCGTAAGTTCCCGGTAAATTATCTTGCCAGCGCCAACCCTTAGCTAAAACCTCCTCTTTGGTCATAGGGTAAAAATGTTGAGCCGTGGTTTCGTTGTAGGCGGATTGGCTATATTTAACAGGGAAAAACTCTCCATACTCCCCTTCATCTTTCATTTTTTGAATTAGTTTATCGCGAAGCTCAAAATACTCTTCCTCGGAATATTGTTTATTTAAAATGCAGTATTTATTGTGATTCAGTCCAAAACAACCAAAACAGTCTTTGCTGCTGTAAGATTCAATGCAATATTCAAGGTTTGTAACTTGCCACAACGTTAAATAACAGAAATGAACGTTATAGGCATTGGTCCCAACCATGGCGCCTTCGTAACAAAGCTCAGCGTCAACTCCATACTGGTAAATGTCATAACAAAATCGCACGCCAAGCTGCATTTGGCTCACGTACTTAGATTTTTCAACATCACTAGAATCAAAACAACAAAAAGAATCCTTGGCATTATATAAATGATCGCCAAGAGAGTTTTCGACCATATTGTTCTGAAGATAACGGTAGGTGTGATGTAATTGAAGTTTTTCAAATTCTTGAAGACATTTTTGTACGTCTTGATATGAGCCGAGGTCCAGGGCAGCAATTTTCTGCTCATATTCCTCTTTTGATAATTGTTGGTTTAAAAAACAGTATTTTTTACTACGCAAACCAACGCAAAGAAAACAATCTACGCAATTCACACAATCTCTTAAAAATCGACTAGATCCGCAGTTAGAACACTCCTGGCTCCAGGCTAAATCATAACAATCTTTGACATCAATGCATTCGTAGCAAAATCTAGAGCCGTGGCAGTAATGAACATCTGTGCAATTTTCAGCTTTTTTAACGCCATACCCGTAATAGCAATCTTCGGCATAAGTAGCGTGAAAAATTAAATAGCAATTTTTTTCTTGGCCAGCGTGATGGGTGTATTCGCTATTTACAGCACTCGTGTCTTGAGACACACAGCAATGCGGGACTTCTAATTCTAGTTCGTGAAACTGCTCCAAAAATGACCGATCCCAATCAATATCACGACCATAAGCTAGGGAATTCCACTTATCGCTCCACCAACATTTTATGCAATACGGAGCCCGAGGGTTATCTTGTCCAAATTGGGCAATAATTGAGTTTCCGCAGAGTTTACAGGTGTTTCCATACAAAAACATTTCATTACACCAGGCCATGCGTCGTTGCTCACGACAAGGCGCACACCAGGTTGGTGCGGGAACATCTAGCTTAGCGTAATATTCCTTGTCATCGTCGGTAATGGGGAAAGCCTGCTGGCAGTTTTTGCAGTTGGACATAGACTGATTTTAACTGACCCACAAAGCAAAAACCACCCTTTTGGCTTTCTATTAGTAGTTTTTATTTTTGTATTGCTACTCAGTTGTGCCAGAGAGTGATTTTTTGAATCTGCCTTGCTTTGGTTCGGTAGAGGCCTGACCATAGCCGCCTGTTTTACGTGATTTCCAGGTGAGTCTTGCGACTCGATAGGAAAGCACCAGGCAATTGATTAGATCGGAACCCTACTAGGGGCTCCATCACAGAGCAGAGTCGGTGAAGTGAGAAACAAGCGGTGGTTTTCTCACCTCGCCGTCCATGCTCTATGTAAACGGTCCAGTCCGGGAAAGGGATGTACCCGTTTCCTAGAGGTTGGAGTTGAGGCTGTTCTTTGCGTCCTCCTCATGTAATCAATTTGTAATATGAAGTGAAGGAGGGAAAGAGGGCCAAAAGTTTTTAAAGAGCAAGCGTTTAAAGGAAGTTTGTTTTTGTTTTCGTTTCTGCGTTTCGTGTAACTATATTAAATTACAAAGAAAAGGTCAAATTATTGACCTAGCATGAATTAGGGGTTGTTTTTTGCGTCGGCAATTTACTCTGAAACTAATTCACTAAACTCACTATTCCCAGAGTTAATAAAAGCGTAATCGTAACGTAGCGGATGTATTTTTGACCTTGGCTGTACTGCAAACGAGTCCCAATATAGCCTCCTATCCCAGCCCCAATAACTAAATACAGTGCAAGATGTGGATCAATCGTTTCGGTTATTAGGAGGTAAGTGGTTTGTGAACCATTGGTTACCAGATAAGAAAGCATTGTATAAGCAATTGCCGTGCGGAAACCAAGCCCAAACATAAACACCAAATAGAGTGTAGTAAAAATTCCAACCCCACCAAACATCCCATTTAAAACTCCAATTCCCATAGCGTAAATAATTACTTCGAGTAGGACGCGCCAGTTTATTTTGCGGCGATGAGCTCTTTCATTCCCCATTTCGCGTTTAATAATAAGATAAAAAGCGCCGATTAACAGGGTGAAACCCATTAGTGTTTTAAATAACTCTTCGTTAAGCTGATATTGAATTAGATATGTTCCGATACCGGTTCCAATTAAACCCCCAAAAGTAAGGGGGGCAAGTATTTTCCATCTAATACTGTTTTTCCGAAAATGAATCTGCCCAGCCATAACCGTAATAGCCAAAGCCCCTAACTTAACAATTGCTAAATGCCCAGCGTAAGTCCCAGGGATTAGCATAAGGAAAATAGGGAACATCATTAACACGTATCCCCCACCAGCAAAAGCCCCAATCATAGCAGCCAGAAGTGAAATCAAGCCGCCGATAAGGGGAATCAAGTAGTCAGGCATTTATTTTTGGTATAAGCTTTGGGCATGAATAGTACATCAATAGCCTCTACTTGTTCAAACTGTAATTCTGACTTTCCCGTTACAGAATCCGACCAAGAATTCTACAAAACTATGAAAGTTCCGGCGCCAACTTGGTGTGCGGACTGTAGGTATCAACGTCGGCTGGCATGGCGAAATGAGCGTGTTTTGTATTCACGTAAATGCGATGGGACAGGCGAACAGATGCTGTCTGTTTACTCTGAAGACAAGCCTTTCCCAGTATATAACAATGACTACTGGTATTCAGACAAATGGGATGCTCTAGATTACGGGCGAGATTATGATTTTACGCGGCCTTTTTTTGAACAATTTGAAGAGCTTACAAATATGGTGCCACAGTTGGCGCGTTCAGTAGTGAAAAACGATAATTGTGATTATGTGAATCAGTGCGGCATGAGCAAGGACTGTTATTTGATTTTTGAAGCCGACCATGATCGAAACTGTTATTACTCCAATAATATTTTTGATTCGCGAGATTGTATGGAGATTTTGCACGGCACTAATAATGAACTCTGTTACGAATGTGTGGATTGTCATGATTCTTATGATTTGAAATGTTCGCAGGACTCAAAAAACTGCTCTGAATCCTGGTTTTTGAAAAACTGCATTGGCTGCATGAACTGTTTTGGATCTGTGAATCTCCGCAATAAACAGTATTATTTCTTGAATCAAAAGTATTCCAAAGAAGAGTATGAACAAAAGGTAAAAGCTGTGAATTTAGCCAGTTACGCAGGACTGCAAAATATGCGGGCTCAATTTGCGGAGTTAGCCAATAAATTCCCACAAAAATATATACACGGCATAAAAAACGAGGATTCAACTGGTGATTATATTTCGCATACTGAGCGTTGTTATAACTGTTTTGACCTACATAATTCGCAAGATTGCCGCAACGTAAACATCGCACGTAATATGAAAATGGTGCACGATGTGCTGGCTTTTGGGAGTAAACCCGGAGTGGAATTTAGTTATGAAGTGCACGAAACTGGTGCCGGCACGCGAAACATCCTTTTTTCAGATCAAATTTGGGGAACCTGCCATGATATTTCATATTCAAAATTATGTGTTACGGGCTCTAAATATCTGTTTGGATGCGTAGGATTGCGGCGCGCTGAATACTGCATTTTAAACAAGCAATACTCAAAAGAGGAATACGAAGAAATGCTCCCTCGAATTATTCGCCACATGGAGTCAACTCAAGAATGGGGACAGTTTTTCCCAATGAATATTGCTCCTTATGGATATAACGAAACCATGGCTCAGGATTATTTCCCGATGTCCAAGGAGGACGTTCTAGCCAAGGGATTAAAATGGAAGGACAAAGATCAACGCGACTACCAGCCAGCGGAAATGGAAGTCCCAGATGCTGTTTCTGATGTTCCGGATACGATTACAAACGCGCTCTTAGCTTGCACAGATTGTGCTAAAAACTATCGAATAATTGGCCAAGAATTACGATTTTGTCGGGGACGCGGTGTTCCTTTATCTAAAAAATGCCCAGATTGTCGGCATTATGACAGATTAAAACTGCGAAACCCTCAACATTTGCATGACCGCGAATGTGCGAAATGTCAGACTCCGTTGAAAACGTCTTATGCTCCGGATCGACCAGAAGCGATTCACTGCGAGAGTTGTTATGAAGGGATGGTGGATTAATTGTAGTTCATGAATAAATCCTGCAAAAAATGCGAGCGAGAATTTACGATTCATGATCGTGACAGGGAATTTTATGAAAAATTTCAGGTTCCGCCCCCTACTTTTTGCCCATCGTGTCGGGAGCAGAGGCGACTTAGTTTTCGGAATGAAAAGCACCTTTATAAACGGAAATGCGACTGCTGCGGGGAGGAGATTGTTTCGATTTACCGACCTGATTCGCCGTACGCCGTGTATTGCGCGGATTGTTGGTGGAGCGACGCCTGGAATCCCCTTAAATTTGGGTTGGAATTTGATTTTTCGCGCGGTTTTTTTGAGCAATTTGGAGAATTGCTGCGGGCTGTGCCGCGGCTAGCACTTATTAACCGCAACAGCACAAACAGTGAATACACGAACATCTGCGAACAAAACAAAAACTGCTATTTACTGGTTGAAAGCAGCAATAATGAAGACTGTTATCATGGTTACTGGCTCCAAAAATGTGAAAACTGCACAGACTGCGCGTACTGCAATAGTTGTACGCTTTGCTTAGAATGTGAAAACTGTGATAACTGTTATGATTTGAATTTTTCACAGAACTGTCAGAGTTGTTCAAGCAGCTCTTTTCTTAAAAACTGTATTGGTTGCAAGGATTGTCTAGGCTGCGTAAATCTGCACCAAAAACAGTATTATATTTTTAATCAGCCTTGTTCAAAGGAGGAGTATGAACAAAAAATAAAACTCCCGCGGGAAGAGCTGGAGGCTGAGTTTAAAAAATTCTGTACCTCAGAACCTCAAAAACACGCTGAAATAATTAAGAGTGAAGAATGCATTGGAACTCATATCAAAAACAGTAAAGATTGTTTCTTTTGTTTTCACGCCGAAAGCGCTGAGCACTGCCGCTATGCTCGGCATGTATGGAGAAATAGCAAATTTGTGATGGACTCCGACACTGTTGGCATGAATAGCGAATTAGCCTACGAATGCATTAACACGGCCATCAACAGTTATAATAATCGGTTTTGCAGCCGCTGCTGGACGGTTTCCGACTGCTGCTACTCAAATGAATGTGATAATTCTAACCATTTATTTGGATGTATTGGGTTAAATCGTTATAAATATTGCATTTTGAATAAGCAGTACTCTAAGGAGGAGTATGAAAAATTGATGGCGCGGATTATAGAGCATATGACGGGAACTGGTGAATGGGGCGAGTTTTTCCCGGCTCAGCTGTCCCCTTTTGATTATGAGGAAAGTGCGGCGAGTGAGTTTTACCCCCTGAAGTAAGACTTTACAAATTACTCAATTCATGTCAAAATAACGTCCATGAATTTCAAATCCCACCTTACTGATCTTCTTAAAAAAATTGGCCTCAATGAAAGTGAGGCGCAGTGTTATTTGTTGATTCAAAAAAATCCAGATCTGACTATAAGTGACTTGGTTAAAAAATCGGAGCTGTCCCGGGCGCAAGTTTATCGAATTTTTGAAAAACTTCGTGATTTGGGGTTGGTGGCTTCTTCGCCAGGGAACTGGCGGCAGACGCTGCGAGCGGCATCGCTGAGTGGCTTAGCTGATAAGGTAGGGCGCGAGCAACGTAAATTGCGCAAGGCAGAACTGGAATTAAAGCGCTTATCTAACCTGATGGAGTTTTCGCGACACGTGCAAATAGATGATCCGGTGGAGATTGTGACTGATCCGGAAATGATGGCTCAAAAAACTTTTGAAGTGCTGCAAAACTGTGGGGAGAGCTTTGAAGGTTATGGATCGGCGGAAAGGTTGATTGATGTGATTGGCCGGGAAGCAGAAGATGAATTTATACGCACCAGAAGAAAGAAAGGTGTGCGAGCTGACTGTGCCCTGACTGAATTTGGCGAATATGCGGAGGAATTAATGCCAAATAATGAACGAGACTTGCGTGAAATACGACTTTGCGTTGATCCGGATTTGCAAGAATCAATCGTGTATTTGTATAAGGACAAAGCAACAATCATGCATTTTGATAAGGAGCTTGGAGCCCGAGTTATAGTTGTAAAAGAGCCAGCCCTAGTTAATGCTTATGGTCGAATGTTTAAAGGTTTGTGGAAAGATTAAATGATTTCTCATTCAGGCGAGACAACTTGTAACCAGTTAAAAGGCGTTTTTTGGCTTGTTTTGGACATTTTTTAAGATTTCGCTAGACTATAAACATGACTGATTTAAACAAGACATGTAACGTTTCTGGTAAATCGTTTGTAGTGACGGGATGGGAGCAAAAACTACTAGATGGAATGGGAATCCCCTACCCAACGCTCTGTATTGATGAGAGGCATCGGAGGCGGCTTTCGCACCGGAATGAGCGTTCAATTTATCAAGATGAGTGTGATATGTGTGAAAAATCCATGATTTCAGTTTATTCCCCTGAAAAACCATTTAAAGTCTACTGTCAGGAGTGCTGGTGGTCTGACAAGTTTGAGCCTACTGAATATGCGCGAGATTTTAATTTTAGTCGGCCCTTTTTCGAGCAATTCAAAGAATTACAGGCAGCTACTCCGCGTATTGGGCTTTTAAATACCCGTTCCCATAACAGCGAATTTTGTAATATTACAACTGATAACAAAAACTGCTACCTGGTGTTTGGTGGAGATTTCAATGAAGATTCAATGTATTCGATTTTTAATTTTCACTCACGTGATGTTATGGATGTTTACTGGTGTGAAGAATGCGAGCTTTTGTACGACTGTATTAACTGTGAAAAATGTTACAATCTAAAACACTCCCACAACTGTAACGGCTGTCGAGATAGTGCTTTTTTGTTTGAATGTCGGAGCTGCTCTAATTGTTTTGGATGCGTGGGCTTACGCGGTAAGGAATATCATGTTTTTAATAAGCCCTACTCCCCCGAAGAATATAAGAAAAAAGTAGAAGCTTTTAAAACTCATACCTGGAGCGGACTGCAGCATATGAAACAGGAATTTAAGAAATTCCGATTAAGCTTTCCACACCGAGCCTCTCTGTTGGTGAGCTGTGAAGACTGCACTGGTGAAAATATTTTGAATTCAAAAAACTGCAAAAATTGTTTTGATGTGATTAATTGTGAAGACGTAAAAGACGGGATAATTATTGTAGAAGGAGTGAAGGATGTCTTAAGCTGTGATCACGTGGGATATAATGCGGAGAGATATTATGAATGTGTGGGATCAGTAACGGGCCAAAACTGTGCTTTTTGTACTTTTTCATGGTTTGGATACAACAATTACTACAGTGACATGGTCACAAGCTGTCATGATATGTTTGGCTGTATTCAAATGAAAAAACGAAATCACTGCATTTTAAATAAACCTTATAAGAAAGCGGATTATGAGACGCTTCGCGAGCAAATTGTCGAACACATGAAAGAGACCGGAGAATGGGGTGAATTTTTCCCAATGGAATTATCGCCTTTTGCTTATAATGAGACTGTGGCCCAGGATTTATTCCCGTTAGATGAGAAAGGCTGCACTGAACGCGGACTAAAATGGCGTCCCGAAGAAACGCGCGAAATTGGCAGTGGACCGGAAATCCCGGATTCGATTGATGATGTTTCTGATGACTTGGTGAACGAAACGCTGGTTTGTGAGAAAACTGGTCGCCCCTATCGTTTGATTCCGCAAGAGATTAAATTCTACCAACAGATGAAAGTGCCGGTGCCGCATTTTGCGCCGGAAACACGTAATAATATTCGGATAGCCGAAAGATCTCCTCGTAAAACTTGGTCTCGTCCTTGTTCAAAATG
>CAXCBS010000019.1:0-13625 GCA_963980845.1 uncultured Candidatus Peregrinibacteria bacterium
CACTAATAGCTATTAATAAATCTTGGAAATCAGTGGCGTCCTTGGGAAAGGTCTCGACCATGTTTTGCAAGTCCTCTGAATCTCCCATGTGGTCAAGTAACTCGTTGAAATTTGTGGCATCTCCACCAGAATCAGTTTCTTCCAATCCAAGTGATTTTGTCCAGCTACCAGATTCAGAATTATATAAAACGCTTAGCATGGTAAATCCAACAGAAAATACCACTCCAATTATTAATGGCACAAATAAATGTTTGAAAAATTTATCCTTAAGATCTACTTCTCCCCCACCAGCACTAGCTAAATCTGGGAAAACAAAGAAAAGTACAATTACTGGCGAAAGCGCTAAACAAATCCACAAAATAATTAACCGAGCAATAAGCACTACAATTAACGCGGCAAAAGCAAATCCAAACAGAATAAACATGAATATTCCGAATAGTGATTGTAACGTAATCTGAGACAAGAAATCTGTGGCATCCTTTATACTCATGTCTTCATCTTCAAAATTTGATTCAGCCTCTTCAATAACATCAATATCATTAATAAGACCCATATTTATCATTATAGCGGCAGTTGCGTTGTGCTGTCCGAATTGATGAAAATAGCTATTACCGGACTCGCTAAAACAACCACTCAATTCACTTGCCCCTTCAGGTTTTTCGCAGAACAGAGCTGCCAAAACAGAGGCATCTTTAACTGTTCTTCTAGTTATTTCAAAATCATCAGTACTCTCTGGAGGGATGCAAACATCGGAGCCTCCTCCTGACTCAGACTCTGCTTCAGACTCTGCCTCAGATTCAGATCCTCCTCCCTCTTTTTTTGTGTAGTTATTACATAATCGTATCTCCAAATCACCTTTATGCTCCTCCCAATTAACAAAATTAGTTGGTAATGAATAAACAGCATCAGTTAAAACTCCAACTGAATCGATCAGGAGTTTCCCTGCTAGGAATGAGAAATTCACTGCTACTAACCCAATTACGATCTTGGGCAATATAGCTTTAAGGGCATAATTACTACCGTCACCAGCAATCCCAAGTACGTTATATAGAGCAATTCCAACCAAAACTAAAACAAAAACAATATTAACCCAATTGCGAATTTCAACCCATATCTGGAGCAATTTTGACTCCATAGCCGGATCTAATAGGATCGAGTTATCCATTAGAGCGGCGGCAATCATAATCATGGGCGCCAAGAGAGCCTGAATAAATGCGTGAAAGGTTACAATCGCGGCTACTAGCTGTGTCTTAATATTATCAATAGGGCTTGCTTGCGCAATTTCAGGTAAGGCCACCAGGGCAATTACTAAAACAAGGGCTGGGGCCAGGATTTTGATAAGTCCTTTGTCATTTATATAGTTTTTTAATTTTCGCCAGAGTTTTTTCATTTTGTTTTTTTAGACGAATATGGAAATTAAGAGTGCAGCGGCTTCTTCGGGAGTGGAAAATATGCCAGCCCCAATAGAGAAACCTGGGCCAAAAATTGATCCAACAGCCCCGGCAATGGCTACTTTCTTGAGTAAACTGCCCTTTTTCTTACCACCAGGTTTTGTTTGCTGGTAGCGGTTTGGGGTTTGTTCTTCTTCCTCCTCTTCTTCGCTTTCTTCGGAGGCTTGATTAACTAGGTCTTTTTCTTTTTTTTGAGCTTCTTTGGCAGCTTCTACTTGATCTTCGGTTCCTCCTTTGTCTTGCTTGGGAGGTTCTGGGGTTGGTCCACCAGTTTGAGGTAAGCCTCCACCGCCTCCTCCGCCACCAGAGCTGCTTGATGGAGAGCCTTGCCCACCACCGCTTGGAGCGGCTGGGCGTTCGGTTGGCATTTGGGCTAGTCCCTCACCACTGCTTTGGACTTGCTCGGCTGCGTGGTCGCCGCCTTCGTGTTCAATTTTTAATTTAGATTCAAGTGTAGCGCCATCTAAGTGCTGATCAGGGAGAAACTGCGAAACCTTGGGTAACGCCTCGGCCAGATTGGTTAGATTAGCTAACTGTTCTGGGGAGAGTGGTGGTTCTTCTGATGGGATGCCTTCGAGTTCTATACCAAGCACAGCAGCGTTGCCTTGTTCGGGATCTTGCTGCTGAGCTTCTTGTGGTTGCTCGGTAGGCTGATCTTGCTTGGCATCAGTTACTGTGGCCGCGGCATCGGGACGTTCGAACACATCTTTTAGATCTTCGAGAGTTGTTTTTTTACCGTCGTTTAAACCGTCGGCGCTTAAGACTATTTCTAGTTCTAGGTCGGATTGAGTTCCGTTTTCAATTAAATAATCAATGTAGGCAGTGGATAAATATTGGTTACTGCCATTAAGATTTACATAAGCTAGGTCGCCTACTTCGGCCATGGACACTAAATAATCGCGTTCGACCTCGTCGATAACGCCTTTTTCAAAATCTTCATGAATTTGTTTAATAAGTGGGTTGTCGCTGGTGGCTTCTTCTTTTTTTGTAACTCCGCGTTTTGGTTTTTTATCTGTTTTTTGAGTTGAGTCTTGGGCCGGAGGATTGATTTTAAAAGTGTCTATTAAAATTCTACTCATACGTCCTTCGGCGGAAAATTCTATTAAATCTCCGTTTTCATCAGTGACGTCTTTGAATTTCTTTTTTAGTTTTTTTAAGGTTGTTTTGGATTTTCCTTTGTGTGCAGGATGTACCCACACAGTTCGATCGGCAGAAACCCAATGCAATTGGAGCATGTCATCAACGTCTTTTCTAGATAGATACGTATAATCTCCAGTACCGGTTGGATCTACTAAAATCACGCCGCCGCCGATCATTTTTTTGTATTGCTCTTTTTCAGACGGAGCAACCGTTTGATCAGCGTCAATCATTTTACTGATTAACGTGTCTTCTTCGTTATGTAGATTTCCTCTTTTATCCATAATTAATTAGTTATACCGCGCATGCGGCTGGATTCTTGGAAGGCCTCCATAGCCTGGTCAAAAGTTATTACACCCTTCACTCGGAAGAGTTGGCTGCAAATAGCCGCAATTACTGCTTCGGTTCCGTGCTTGTTTTCACCGTCTAATTCAGCTTCGTAACTAGAGCGAAGAGCATCTTCGCTGGTATCGTTTCCTTGTTTTTCAGATTGAAATTCTACTAATTTATCCAAAGAAAATTGATAGTCTGAGGGGGCAAGTGGATAATCTTCGTCATTTGGGTTTCCTTCGTATTTAGCAGCTTCTACAATGTCCTGGAGCATTGCTCCGTTACCTGTTAACAAGTGCTCAACCGTTTGCGGATGATCACCAACTAATCTGTTAAATTCAGCCCATTGTAAACGTTCGGTGCGATCTTCTTCACTTTCACCGCGGACTCCAATTCCAGCCACGGCGCGTGAAACATATCCAGCTCCAATTCCGCCAGTTACATGGTCAAGCGTTACGGCAGACACCCCCACACTGGTAAGCCAGAACGGGTTAGTGAGAATAGAATCCCAAGTGCCAAGGTCATGAAGTTTGGTGATGTTTAGTAAAAATGGCAGCACCACACCAACAGCAGCAAATCTAAAAACTAATTCATATAAAAGCCCGTTTGAGGCAGTGAATTCTTCGAGGGCAATGTTGTCGATGTGTTCAGATTTTGCTCGCTCAGCTAAGTCGTCCCGAACAGTGTCTAGTTGAGTGCGGAGCTCGCGGATTTCACTTAACTCTGAGTCTTTGAAAAATGCGTTTGGCCCTATTTTCTTTGTTAAAATATCTTGCGCCTGGCCAATATCAAGTACTCCGGTCCCGGTTAAAAACCGAACCGCTTGCTTGGATTTTTCGTCGCTATACTGATCACAAATGTGCTCAGCAAACTTGTAACGCTGCAAAGCGTTCATCGAGTAAACCGCGGTCATCATGCCAGTGCTTTCAATTGCATCCAGGGCCTCCTCCGGTCCACCGTTATTTTCCATATCAATATGCAGGCCAAAAAACGGTTCAATTCCTTTAAGTATTTTCTGATAATCATCGGGGTTTAATGTTTCTCCTCCCCATAATTTTTCAATTACAGCCGTGGCATCGGTGCAAGAAGTTTCTAAATCTTCCATTCGGAAAGAATTTTTTTCGTAATTTGGGTTATTGTACAGGTTGCGAACCAAACTATCTGGAGGAGTTATTCGTTGCATCAAACTAAGTCCGTTTTCATGGAACTGGCTTAATTCAGTCCAGTCACCTTCGGCATCAATAAATTCATCAGCCCCGCTCTGGCTACCAGCCATTTTAAGTAAAATGCGCACTGTGGCATCGTAATCTCCCATAATGTCATCAGCAATAATTCCCATGTCTTCGTACTCGCCAAAATAATAATCTTCGTCTGGGTTTTGGGCAGACTGATATTCTTGGTCTTTTATGAAAAGTTCGCGCTGGTATTGAAATCCAACTTTATAAACAAAATTCTTATAAGCTTTATCTATTTTTTCGACAATACTGTGGCCTCCTTCGGGTTTGCTAATGTTAGTATGAATCAAACCAATATGAGTTAAGCGACTTTGCAAATCATCTTTGAACGTACCGGACAACTCCATGGTTTGATCGTGAAAAGTGTTATAGGCAGCTTGAGCCTTGGGGCTCATGTCCTCGTAGGGATATTTAGAAGTTTCTTCTTTTGTGTATTCAGAGGTGCCTTTGGCAGTGTCGGTGTAATCAAGATGTTCAGAAGCAAGTTCATCAATTAACACTCCCTTTTCCTCTCGAGCTTTTTCAGTTTCTACTTCTCGGGCAAGTTCATATTGCTGTTCACGAGCTTCGTCAGTGGATTTGGATTGTTCGCGAGCTTCGCGACGAGCGTCTCGTTTTTCTTTTCGTTCCTGTTTTTTCTCTTGGCGTTTGCCCATTAGAGTTTAGTTAAACGAATAATTACGTCAGCAAAAGATTCTTCACGTCCCTCAAATTCCGGGATGTGTTTAATAATTATTTTTCGAACTGGACCAGGGTCTTGATCCCCGAGTTGCAGGGTCATTTCTCCCATGATTTTATCGGTACTAAGCAGCTTAATAGCTTTTACAAAAGGCGGATTATAGACAATCCAAAAAGCCTTAACCTGGTTGTACGGGATATAACGATTACCAACCTTGATCCCAAAATGGCTCAGACTAATCTGAATGTTCTGCGGTTCACGATGATGTGAGATGTAATAAACGCCAGCTAGCACAATAAACGCAATAGCCATGGTAAGTGAACCTGTATAAAGCGCGTACAGAACCAATGCGGCAATAACAATAGCCGCCATCATAAACCATACCTTTCCTTTTTTGTGTTTTACAAACTCAGGCGCCTCCCAAGCAAGGAGGGCTGGAGCTTTTTTTTCTTGTTCTTCGTTTGGTATTTGTTTCACCTTGAATAAGATTTATTTTTATTTCTGTATATTTTACCAAATTTTCCCTACTTTTTCAACCAGTAACCATGTTGTCGCGGTGAATAGCTTCGTTCTCAAGCGCATAGCCAAGCGCTTTTTCGATCTCTTCAGACTTTTTGCCTTTTATTTTTTTAAGCTCATAATCAGCGTAATTAACCTGTCCAAAGCCAATTTTTTTGTTATCCGGACCAAGAATTTCAATGACATCACCGCGGTCAAATTCGCCAATAACGGCTGTGATTCCGGAAGGGAGTAAGCTCTTGCCACGTTCCAGTAATGCTTTTTGAGCACCTTCATCAAGAGTGATAGAAGCGCCTTTTACTTGTTTGGTTTGCAGCCATTTGCGGCGAGTTTCCTTGGATTTGAATTGAGTTTTGAACTGGGTTCCGTGGTGGGCGCGGCCTTCTACAAGGTCGGTAATCACATTTTTTTCTTTGCCATCCGCAATCCAGACTTCAACGCCAGCTTCGGTGGCAAATTGGGCGGCTTTTAATTTGCTTTCCATTCCACCCATGCCTTTAGATCCTCCCCCATCAGCGAGGGCCAAAATTTCGTCATCGACTTTTTCAATTACAGTTAAACATTTGGCATTAGGATTGGTTTTTGGATTACTATCACAAACTCCTCCCACATCTGTTAAAAGGATTAATTTTTCCGCGTTAAGAAGGCTGGCAATGTGAGCTGACAGATTGTCATTATCCCCAAATTTTATTTCGTCAAAAGTGGTGACATCGTTTTCATTAAGAATTGGAATAATACGCATTTTGAGGAGCAAATCCATGGTGTTGCGGGTGCTCAAAAAATTTCGCTGGTTTTCCAAATCCACCATAGTCAGCAAAACCTGACCAATCACAATGTCATATTTTTTAAAACTCTCCTGATAAGTGTTGAGAAGATAGGTCTGTCCCACGGCGGCTAAAGCCTGGCGATACGGAATGTTTTTAGACTCCTTGGGCGGGGCAAGACTCTTGCGTCCAGCAGCTACGGCCCCAGAAGTAACAATAATCACTTCATGTCCGGCAGCGTGCAACTCGGAAACCTGATCAGCGACACACTGAATAAACTGGGCGGAAAGGGAATTGTCTTCTTGAGTAAGAAGATTGCTCCCGATTTTAACCACAAATCTCATAAAGTTTGGGTAAGGTAATTTCTTTCAAGGAAGATAATATCGCATCCGCACTAGAAAAGTCTTGCTTTTTTGTGTAGGGACTAGGAATTGCAATGGTTTTCATGCCCGCGTTTATGGCTGCGCTTAGCCCAATATCCGAGTTTTCAAAAACCACACAATTCTCGGGTTTAGCGCCAAGTTCAGCGGCGGCGGCTAGGAAAATATCTGGGGCTGGTTTGTTGTGCTCAACTTCATCACCGCCAACCCAAGTTTTAATTCGATCTAAATTACATTCGATTTTAGTAAAATCATACTCTTTGCGGTGTCCACCAGTGCCAACAGCACAGGGAATTCCTTCTTTTTCTAATAAATCTAAAAACTCTTGAACTCCAGGCATAAGTGGCAGCACACCGGTCGCAATTTCAATAAATTTATCTGACTTTTGTTCACGAATTTCAGCAATTTTAGCGGGATCAGTAACCCCAACTTTGTTCAGATAAAAAGTAGTGCCGTAATGTTTGCCGGAAAGCCAACTTTCAGCAAACTTTTCTTGCGTTATATCAAGACCAAACGGTTCCAGTACTTCTCGATAGGCATGCCAGTGCAGCGGCTCGCTATCCACGAGCAGCCCGTCTAAATCACAGATTACAGCTATATTCTTGGTCATCCTTACTTGGTGAAAGGCATGAGTCCCATGATGCGCGCATTTTTAATGGCGCGAGAAAGAGACTTTTGAACCACCATCGGTACTTTGGTGTAGTAACGAGGTTTTACTCGACCGTAAATAGTGACGTATTTCTTGATCGCTGGATTCTTGTAGTCCACCCATGTTGTTCCTGGGTAACAAAGATTGGCGAAAGTTTTGCGGTTTTTATTACTTGGCATGGTGCTTAGAGGTTAAGGTCATTATCGGAACTAAGAAGTTCTTCCAATTTTTCATCGAGCTTGGAAAGACGCTCGGAGCTCATTTTGTCGTCATCTTTTTTCTCGTCATCTTTCTTTTCTTCTTTTTTCTCCTCTTTGGCAGGAGCCTTTTCCTCTTTCGCTTCTTCTTTGGGTTCTTCTTTTTCTTCCTTTTCTTCAGCTTTTTCTTCCTTGGCGGGAGGTTCTTCTTCAACCTCTTCTTCGACAGCTTCAGGCTCTTCAGCTGGAGTTTCTTCCTCAGCTTCAGGTTCTTCTTCCTCTTCTTTTTCTTCTTCCTTAGGTTCCTCCTTCTTTACTGGTGGTGGAGCAACTACTTTTGGAGCTTTGCGCTCTTTCTTTTCTGGTTTAGGTTGTTCTTCTTCCTCTTCGGCATCCCAATCATACTCAATTGGCTCGTAGCCATTTGGAGTTTTGATAATTAAATGACGAAGCAGGAAAGGTGTAATTCGAAGGTCACCTTCAAGTTGTTGAAGGTTTTCAGGAACACCCATGAAATTAATAACCACGTAAAAACCGTGATCATTTTTCTTGATAAGATAAGCGAGTTCACGCTTGCCCCACTCCTGTTCGTGGGTAATTTCAGCACCGCGCTTTTCAAGCATGTCTTTAAGTGCTGCGAAATGTTTTTTATACTCGATCTCAGTGATATCTGGCTCAATAATAGCCATAATCTCGTAGGCAACGAGTTCAGTAGAATTTTCTTCAGACATAGTTAAGGGTTACTTTTCTGTGGATATAAAACTTGCAAGGGCCTTCTCGCAAGTAGAAAAGCTTCTTATTTCTAAGAAGGCTCACCGATAGTAGCAGGGGCGAATAAGGAGTGCAAGCTATTTTTCCTCTTTTTTTAATTCTTCCAAAGCTTGCAGTGCCTCCAGCGGCGTCATGCGATTAACATCAAGTTCCTTGAGTCGTTCTAAGGCGGGATGTGTGAGTTTGCCGTGTTCGCGTTCTGTGAGTTGGGTGGTGGGCTCAGAAGAAGTGTCAAAAAGTCCGATTTGAGAGGAGTCGTGCGTGCCTTTCATCTGTTCGCGGATGCCTTTTTCTACTACGCCTTCTTCTAGGTTTTGGAGGATGTGTTCGGATTTTTTGATAACAGCAGGGGGAAGGCCAGCCATTTTAGCCACTTCGATACCGTAACTGCGGGCCGTGCCACCAGGTTGAATTTTGTGGAGGAAAACCACGCTACTGCCCTCTTCATGAACCGCAACACAGAAATTTTGGGCTCGCGCCAAACGATCGGCCACAGAAATAAGCTCATGATAATGAGTGGCGAATAGAGTTTTGGCCTGAATTTTGTCGTGAATGTACTCTAGTATGGACCAAGCAATGCTAACTCCGTCGTAAGTGGAGGTGCCGCGGCCAATCTCATCTAGAATGATGAGGCTCCTCTCAGTGGCGTTGTTTAGGATGTTGGCAGCTTCTTGCATTTCGACCATGAACGTTGATTGGCCGCGCACCAAATTATCGCTAGCTCCGACGCGCGTGAAGATGCGATCGCAGACTCCGAGGCGGGCGGCGCGGGCTGGGACAAATGATCCCATTTGCGCCATTAGAGTAATCAGGGCAACTTGGCGCAAAAGCGTAGATTTACCACTCATGTTTGGACCGGTAAGCAGGATTATTTGTTGGTTTTCAGTGCCAAGAATTGTATCGTTTGGTACAAAATCCGCAGCAGCATTCATCTGTTCGACAACAGGATGGCGACCATCCTTAATTTCCAATTCACCATTACGCGTAAGCTCCGGTTTTATGTAGCGATTACGCCTGGCCACCTCGGCAAAATTAAGTAAAACATCTAGCTTCGCAATGCCTTCGGCGTTTTGTTGAACAGCACGCAATTCTTGCATTACTACAGCGCGAACTTCCTTAAATAATTCTTGCTCTAGCGCTTTGCTTTTTTCGTCAGCGGACAACACTTTTTCTTCGTACTCTTTGAGTTCTGGAATAATGAATCGCTCGGCGTTAACCAAGGTTTGTTTGCGGATATAGTCTTCGGGAACATTATCTAAGTTGGACTTGGAAATCTCGATGTAATAACCAAAAACTTTGTTGTATTTAACCTTAAGTGAGGTAATTCCGGTGCGTTTTATCTCGCGTTCTTGTAGGTTTTTGATAAATCCTTTTCCTTCCCGGGCCAAGGTGCGCAGCTCATATAAATCACTATTAAAACTATCGTGAATATAGCCACCTTCTTTTAAGTTGGCAGGCGGTTCTTCGATAATAGCGCGATTTAATAATTCCACTAACTCTGGCAGTGGCTGCAGGCGATTATATATTTCATTTAAAACGCGTGACTTGGTTTTTTTAATCATTTTTTTAATGATCGGAAGACGCATTAATGAAACCTTGAGTGCCACTAAATCGCGTGGATTGCCACGATCTAAACTTAGCCTACTTAAAACTCTTTCTAAATCTAAAATTTCGGAAATCTCTTCTGTTAAATCGCTGTGTAGACGTTCTTCTTGGTAAAGTTTTTCAACCGCTTCGAGTCGCCCTTCGATTTGGACAATGTCGGTAAGCGGGCGAATAATCCAGCTCTTAAGTAGCCTCCCTCCCATAGCGGTTTGGGTGTGGTCTAAAACGCCAAGTAGTGAACCTTTTTTCCCGCCTTCGCGCAGATTGCTAAGCAATTCCAGGTTGCGAAGTGTGGCCTCATCCAAAATCATATGATCGTCCGGAGCATAGGGTTTCATTCTTTTAAGATGCGCCAGATCGGTTTTTTGCGTGTCGTGGAGATAGTTAAGTAGATTCCCAGCCGCTTGAATTGCAAACGGCCATTTATCGATTCCAAAAGCCTCCAGACTTTGCACCTCAAACTGACGACGCAGGGTGTCGTTACTGTCTTTGTAAGTGTCATATGGGAAAACGTGCACGCCCTCAAAAGCTTCGAGCAAAGTTAATAAATTTTCATCCTGAACTTCACTTGGGAGAATTACCTCGCGTGGTTGCAAGCGCTGAATTTCGGTAGCTAATTGATCATAGCCATGCAGTTCAGTTACTAAAAATTCTCCAGTAGTTAAATCAATAGCACTTAACCCAAAATAGTCTCTTTTGGGATAGATCGAAGCCGCGTAATTATTAGACTTTCCTTCGAGTAAATTGTCGCTAAAAGTTGTTCCCGGCGTTACTACCCGAGCAACTTCACGCTTAACAATTCCAGGCAAACTTGGATCACTTACTTGCTCGCAAATTGCAACTTTCAGGCCAGCCGCAGTAAGACGAGCCAAATACTGCTCCGCAGCATGATAAGGAATCCCGCACATGGGAATGTCATGGCGTTTGGTAAGCACAATATCCAAAACTTTGGCCGCCTTCTCCGCATCCTCTTCAAACATTTCATAAAAATCCCCGAGACGGAAAAACAGAATGCAGTCCTGATGTTCGCCCTTGATCTCCTTATACTGCCGCATCATGGGAGTAAGTTTGGCCATGGCCGTATTTTAGACTTCTAGTCCTGATTTTCAAGCTCTTCAAGTAGCGGATCAATGGATTTTGTGGGGTCAACTATTATCCAATACGGCAATTTGTGCAGACATGTTCACTTAAACGTCTTCGGATTGCTCGAATAAATTTACTTAATCCTCTTACATCTGTGATTTCTGCTTCCTCCAACATTTCCTCTGTAATAGCACTTGGAAGAGCCTTCATAAAAGGCTTTAAGGCTATTTCTAGCCCTTCGGCCCCCTCTCTAAGCTTATCGCTCATAATAGCTTCTATTCTATCAAGTAAAAGATTTGGGATATTACAAGAGCCCTCGGGGAAATCAGCTTCCTCATCATAGACTTTCTGATTGCAGACCTGCTCTCCACCTGGGTCTGTAAAAACAACTCCCTCGCAACCTTCAAATACTTTATCTTGAGTTATGGGCATAAAAGGTGGGGTATGTCCGCCTGATGTTTCGCCGGGACCTGCTTGTCTGAGGCCAGGGCAGGCTATTCCTAATGATTTCATGTGGGGGTGGGTTAAATATATGGGATTAATCTTCAGGCTCTTCCAGTAGCGTTGCCACAACTTCTATGGGGTCAACTATCTTTTTACACTCAGCTCTAAAGTGTTGAGCTTGAGCAAGAAGAGCTTTATAAAAACGGTCTATTGATTTTTTATCATGAGGCACAGGTTTAAATTGAGGGCCAAATATTTTTACTAATTGACGATTTGTTGCATCAAAATAATTATTCAAAGTTTTATCGTCAAGAGGGCTTGACCCTTCTATCTTAACCCTCATTTGTAGAATAAGACCCTTAACAACCATTAATGGTCGCTGACAAAATTTTGTTTCTTCATCTTTTAAATTACAAAATTCTGCCCCACCAGTCATAGTACCTATACAACCATTTTGAATATTCATTCCTACAGGTATTCGACTACCTAAACCCACCCACTCAGGTTTCCAGTCGCCTACTAATTCATGAAGATCAATTACTCCTCCCAAGGAGCATTCTGAACATGAGTTGGGCATTTTAGGGTGGTTTAAATGGATGGAACCCATCCTACCACCTCTTTCTGAATTTTGTCAACTAAAGATCGAGAGGAAACCCAACAATTGTCCTTGTAAGACCTGGCACCATGACCTTTTTGGACGGTGAAACAGGCATGCCATGCTGGCATAAAGTTAGTTCACCACCAGCACGCCCATCAAAAGGACCACTTGTCATAAAATAATACCCTTCCTGTCCCGCTTGACCTAAAGCCATCTCTTCGTCACTAGTTACTGATATTTCTATAGCACTTACGTCCCATCCATTTTGTGTAATTTGAATGTTCATATAATCCAGTACGGAAAAACTTTCTCTAATTTCTTTTCTTTCTATAGCTGGAGGGTTCATGTCTTGAAGATGGGATTCTATTTTTGCTAAAAACTTTTCTGCTTTTTCTTTAGTAGTAGTGTTACCACTATCAATAGCCAGTCTTAATTTTGCCTGTACTTCTTTTAGTCGTGTTTGATTTCCTGAATATTCACGATTTGTTTTTGGACTATTTATAGCTAGTTTCATTCCTAAACCATAATCATTTCTATGCTCATCGGCCCTTCTAATACCCAGTTCCATTGCCAGGCAATAAGCCCATTGCCTAGATGCTTCGGCCTTATCTTCGGCTGGTAATTGATCTACCCAATCACTGTTATATTGCGATAACTGCTGCCTGACACTAGAAAGATCTTGGTCATTAAATGATTGATAATCACGACTAACTTCTTGATATTTCTGTCCGGGATCACCGTCAAAAGATTCCGCTAAGTTTTGCGGCCGCGAAGACAATTGAAAAATATTTCTTTTATTGAAGAAAAGTTTCATTTTATTTTTGTTTACGTATATTTATTAAATTATAACATGTTTTACCCAAAGCTGCAACACTAGCCTTGCAATTCCTCCCTAAGTAGAGACCATAAATGCTCATGTCTCTTTGTCACAAAACTCTGCAACCCTTCAGCGCTGCTAACAAATTGTTCATACTCCTTGCCTGTCCAAAAGCCTCGCTCTTCATTCTCGGTAGTTAAAAATTCAATAATTTCATTTGAACGATCCATCATTTTATCAATTTCAAATTCGTCCTCAAGAATAGAAGCTACGGCCTCTAAATACTGCTGATTTAATTCTTCGGTATTGAAAACCCACGCCATAAGTGGTGAGACTTCTGTTAAATCCATGTCTTCCTCAAAAACTACCGGAGCAGAAGGCCATTGATTTCCCTTGTTGCGTCTGGGCTTCCTTTTTCCTTGTTCATCCATTTGCGGCACTATTTGTTGCTGTACAAGTTCAGCACGCGGATGATTGCTGTGTGTTGCCGCGGCATAAGCTGTTTGGAAAAACAGATCCGCAATCTCTAAATTTCCTTTAATTGGCATAACGCCATCCTCTGGCGGCATCATCCCACCTTCTGGTGGAGGGCCCATCATTCCGCCCTCTGGCGGCATCATTCCACCGCCTCCCGGAGGTTTCATTCCTCCTTGTCCACCACCTTGCCTCATTTTATATTCTTCAAAATAAAGCCCGAGCTCGGTACGACTTTCTTCGAGTCCTCCAAATCTTCCAAAAGCTTCATTTAAATCCCAGGGAATCACCATGAATTGTTCGCTTTCGGGATCTTGGTACAAATAATAGTTATTCCCATTACCTGCGAAAGAGTCTAAATTCACCAAAATATTACAAAATGCCAAGTACTCAATATAAACGTCCATATCCATGTAGGTGTCTATTTCGGCTAAGAACTCTTCTTCGGTGGCCTCAGCAAAAAATTCAAACATTTCAATTAAATCATAAAGA
>CAXCBS010000020.1:0-13334 GCA_963980845.1 uncultured Candidatus Peregrinibacteria bacterium
GTCATTACGGTTGGAGCACAGCACTATTTCGTTTTGCGCCTTAAGCTCACTGACCTTTTTTTTAGTATCAGCACTCATGTCTGTGCCAGAGTCGTAAGTCAAAGTGCCATCAATGTCTAAAAGAATAAAATATCCCTTTATTTTTGCAGTTTGGATTTGAGTGAAAGGTTTCATTAGCTAGGTATTGTTTCCGTAAAATAAAAAACTAAAACTAAGCCGGCAATAATAAACCCATATCCAAGAAGTTGCGGTCCATTGATGTTTTCGTGCAAATAAAAGTAAGAGAAACTATTAATAATCAAAAAACTCATAATCACCATGGTGAGATAAGCTGTCGAAAGCGGCACATTCCGTAAAGCCAAAAAATAAAACACCACATTAGCCGCAAAACAAATAAGTCCCAAAATCGGGAGGTAATTATGGGTAATAATTTCTAGTATATTTAAGTCCTTATACTGAACTCCACCCTTAGCCCCCACCTTAAGCAAAATATTGGCAATAGCATTAAGGGTGAAAGCAACTGTGAGATAAACTAAAGACATTAAAAAAAGATTTTAGCGAGTTTGAGGATCCCTTGCTTCCAAGGCACGCGATGCGAAACACCACTAGCGCCTTCGAAGTTTTCCAAATTATCTAAATACCATTTGTAATTTCTAAGTAGGGCGTCTTTGTTAGAATATTTAGGAGTAAATCCTAGAACTTTTTCAGCTTTTTCAATGGAAACAAAAGAGTCTTTGTGTGCGGTTTCGTAAACCCATTTATAAAGTGGTGACAGATGAAGTAACTCTAGAAAACGAAGTATCCAAATCATGGGCCAAGCTGGAAAACCAAGGATTTTTTTGCCATGACCAGCTTTGTCGAGTACGACTTGGTAGTCCTCCTTCATAGTGGTGAATTCTTTGGCGCCAATGTTAAAAACATCATTGGCAATTTTGGCGTCCTTGGTGGCGCATAAATAAATTGCAGTACATAAATCTTCTACATCCAAAAGTTGATAACGATTTTTACCGCTTCCAATCATTGGGAAATTTTTGCCATCCTTAGCCCAGTCATAAAAAAGAGCAAATACGCCTAATCTCTCTTCGCCAATAAATGATTTTGGCCTGACAATTGGCACGCACATTCCTTTTTTCTGAAATTCTAAACAAACACCCTCGGCCCGAACCTTGGCTTCGCCATATGGCCCAACCCCAACTAAGCGATCATCTTCTTTTAAAGGGTGATGATCTGGAATTCCGTAAACCGCAGTAGAAGAAACATGAACAACACGTTTAATCCCCTCTTTTTCAGCACCTTCCAAAATATTACGAGTGCCGTCAATATCAGTGGTGAAGATCTCTTTTTTGGAATATAACGGGAGCGCAGCAGCGCAGTGCACCACAATATCAATTCCTTTCATAGCTTTAGCCACAATATCTTTATCGCGAATATCACCTAGAACTTCTTCTATTTTGTCTTTTTCAGGATAATCAAAAGGAGCAATGTCGAGCGAGCGAACCTTGTGTCCCTCTTTTAGCAAATAACGAACCAAATTAATTCCTAGAAATCCGGAACCACCAGTAACAAGATAATGAGACATGAAATAAGATTAATAAAAAATAATAAACATAAAAATAACCCAACCAATAATGCTGCCCAAAACTACCTGATCCTTAAGAAGGATTTTTTCAGGATTTTCAGTGGAAGCATCATCAGAATAAGTAAGATGAAGATAACGAAACAAAGCAAGTAGCACAAAAAATATGGAAAAAACCGCATAAGGCGACTCAACTCCTAGCACGCTGTACAAACTATAAGAAATTAAGGTTAAACTAACGGAAATTGTTAATAAATGATCTACCACATCGGGGTTGTAAGAACCCAACACTCGTCGCTGTTTTTTGTGAGTCATTTCAGCTTTGCGTTTTCCTAAAATCAAGAAAAGGGTGACAAACAAGGTACATAACACTAACCAACTAGAAACTGGCGTTTGACTAGCAATACCACCGGCCATCACTCTTACTAAATAAAGAGCAGAAATTAAAAGCACATCAAAAATCGCATAGTGTTTTAAGGCAAAGGAGTAAGCTAAATTCATTCCTAAATAAATAACCGCCGCATAAATAACTGCTGGGATTAACTGCCAAATAAACACGGCCGCACCTATAATAAGAACAAAAGCTAAAACTATTGCCGCTGGCACCTTAACCTGCCCCGAAGCAATAGGCCGGGTCTTTTTCTTAGGATGAAGAGCATCCTGCTCCCTATCCACAATATCGTTTATTACGTAAACGCTACTGGCCAACAAACAAAAAACCACAAAAGCAAGAAATGTACTCTCTAGTTTTTCCCAAATAAAAATCTCTTTGGCAAAGAAAATAGGTATAAAAACAAAAAAGTTCTTAATCCAGTGATGTGGGCGAAGAAGGCGTAGGAAGGGCATTTCATTTTTTTAAATTTGCTCCTGTTTAGCATATAGATAAATGCCCTCTGATTCAACCAAGATTCCGCTACTTTTTTAGACTTTAAAAAACAGGCTTTTTCAGGTATAATAATAAGATAATTATATCTGCAAATTTATGTCTCGTTGCCCAACTTATAAAAAATGGTCTCGCTCAATCAGCTTTTTGGTGATGATGTTTTTTGTGCAAGGCATGTTTTTGCCAGGTTTACAGATAGCAAAAGCGCAAGAGGAGGCTATCTCGGAGGCTGCCACAGAGATAACCGAAGAAATTGACGAGGGAATTATCTCGGAGGCTCCTGTAGAGGTTACCGAGGAGATCGCCCCAGAGGAGATCTCGGATGATATCCCGACAGCCCCAGAAATTGAGATCCCAGGAGAGGTTGAAGCCCTTGAAATAGAACCGGCAACGCCAGAAGCTGAAGAAATTATTGAAGAAGTGGTTGCTCCAGAAGAGGAGGAAGAGGAGGCGTCGGATTTGCAAGTTTTCCTAGAATCCGTAAAAGGAGAATCCTGTTTAGGTATTATTGCGGAAGCGGAAAATCAAAAACTTCGAAATGAGCTAGTGAAATGGGCTAAAGAATATGATCCAACCGTAGAAGAGACCTGGATTGCCTCTTTTGTTGATGCCTATGTGTTCCTTTTCCCATTCAAAAAATTCTATGGAATGCTTTCTTCAACTAGTATTGCTAGTTTTAGAGGATTCTTGTCCTCTATGCGCTTCACGCTAACAGTTATGTATACCCTGCCTGATAGCGGAACAACTTCTGAAGATGAAGATTTGCGTAGAACCATCAATGACATTAATAAACTTTTGCAAACAGCTGCTCACAAAGCATCTGATAATAAAAATAATGACAAAAAGAAAGACCAAGAGGAGGAAGTTGCCCCGGAAGAGGAAGTGGTTGAAGAGGAAGTGGTTGAAGAAGAGGTTGTTGAAGAAGAAATTGTTGAAGAGGAGGAAGTTGTTGAAGAAGAGGAGGTTGTTGAAGAAGAAGAGGTTGTTGAAGAAGAAGAGGAAGTTGTTGAAGAAGAGGTTGTTGAAGAGGAGGAAGTTGTTGAAGAAGAGGAGGTTGTTGAAGAAGAGGAAGTTGTTGAAGAAGAGGAAGTTGTTGAAGAAGAGGAGGTTGTTGAAGAAGAGGAGGTTGTTGAAGAGGAAGTGGTTGAAGAAGAAATTGTTGTTGAGGAGGAAGTTGCCCCGGGAGAGGAAGTGTTTGAAGAGGAAGTTGCCCCAGAAGAAGAAGAAGAAGAAGAGGTTGTTGAAGAAGAAGAGGTTGTTGAAGAAGAGGAGGTTGTTGAAGAAGAAGATCCTTATCTCTCCTTGCTTGATTCAATTCTTAACAAAACTGTTCTACAAAATGAATTGCATGAAATCGATCGACCCCATTCTTGCTTGTCCTTACTTCATTATATTTTGACAGATTCAATTTATTCGAATCACAAAAAATGGCTTAAGGATTATATGAATGAGGTTAAACATTCCAATGAAGACCTAAAAATTACTAAAGCACAGCTATTACCAGCCGACGCCTTCCGAGACACTGATTTATTTGTGCCAACAATTGAAGTTAATAACAAAGATGATGATGTTGAATATGAATATAAATGGGAAAAACGCGAACATGATTATAAAAATTTTTATCAATTTAGTTATTTGCAAAACATGTCTGCTGACAGAGAAAAAGAGTTGATTATGGTTCTTGATGAAGAGGAAGAGATAGTAGAAGAAGTCTTGCGACCAGACCAGGCGCCATCAACCCCTGAGGAGGAAGAAGAGGAGGAAGATCTAGGAATAGAGATTGGATTCCCAATGGAATTTTATGGAGAGTTCCATGAAAAAGTTTATATCTCTGAAAAAGGCTGGCTTGGATTTGAGGAAGAATCAATGACGTTTGATGATTGGGACGAAGAAGAAGAAACTCCTTCATTGGTAATCCCTTTTACTATCCCAGAGGATTCCCCTCTAGTTTTACAAGAATCAAAAATACGCACCCAACTATTTGGGGAAACTCCAAACCGTATATTTGCTGTTCGTTTTGAACAATCATTTAGTGACGCTGAAATTACAGAACAATTAGCGGCTGACAATTCAGAAGTGATTTTAGCTGGGGAAAACAGCAACAAGAAAAATCAACCCGCATCGGCCACAACTACATCGGCCACAACCACGGCCGCCGCAGACCCAGATATAGCCCCTAACATAATTCCTGAACCAGTGGAGGCGGCAGAAATAACCGAATCCTTGATAGTACAAGCCCAATTACACGAAGAGGATGGATCCATTCTATTTATCTATGAAGAGTTCCCGGAAAGCGTTGACCAACGTGATGTTAAGGTTGGCCTTTATGATAATAAGAGCGGTGAATTCCGCGGAAATAAAACTACGCCAAGTTTCAAGAAAATTGCGCCACAAAAAGTGCCTGTACTTATTAAACCTAAGGCTAGATTTCAAGCCTTAGCTACGGATGATGTTGTTCTCAAAGCAGAAGAACTAGAACCTGGCTGGACTTATCGAGTAGCAATTACTCCAAAAACTGATTACCACACTGGTGAACAGTTTTTTACAAATGCCGTTACTATATCTGAAGAACTGTCGCCGCAAATTTTAGCAGGAGACTCGTCTTATTTGCTTTCGATTGATGAATTAGAAGATTTGCCAGTCTATAAATGGACTGAGACCGAAGCACCTTCGTTTAAGATTTACACAAACGACTCTCGCATCAAATCTGATAAAAAATCTCAGGTTATTTATGCCTCTGTTAAGATCCCAATTGAAGACTATCTCAAAGAGGATCGCTTATATATAAAAGTAACGCCGTTTACTGAAAAATATTCTAATTTTTCCATTGATCTAGAAGATCATTGGGGGCAATTAGGAGATGCCTGGCTACAGGCTGATATCAGGCAAGATTATAAATATTTAGTGCTAGCAAAACCAATTCGCGATTTTAATAAAAATGAGGGCGGTGTTATGGAAGTGACTTTTGAAATGTTTATTAATTTCTATGCTGATGCTCCTCCGGGGGTGTATGATTTAAATATGTTTTATACTATCCAATAATGCGACTTTTAAAATTAACAATTTTTAGCCTGTGGATGGCGGCCCAAACGGTGGTCTGGTCTGCATATGCGGAAACTTGCGTTGGCGGTGGATCACTAGCGATTACAACTCTGCCGTCTGGTCTAACTTTCCCTACTGTGGCAGTTAGCTTGACTGATGTTATTCGAAATGTAGGTTTTACCGAATCTTTGGAGTTCCAAGATATGAGGGGAGAACTTTTAGGCTTTTCCCTAACTCTTAAAAACACTGATTTTATGGAGTTTGACACCTCTGAAAATATTACTTTTGATCTAACCAACTTAAAAGTTGCCTCAGATGATAATGACACAATTGGAGAAATAGAATGTGATGACACCACGGGTTTAACTTTGTCTCATCTTACTCATTCTCCTTTTGCAGACGCAAACGATGATGGGATATCTAACATGAAAGCTTTAGTTACCGGTGATGTTCGAGAAAGGCTAGGAAAATACTCGATTGAACCTGTTTTTAGATTAACTATTCCTGGCCAAACATCAGCGGCCAGCTATCGTTCGACGCTTACGTTTACTATCAGTTAAATCTTTAGTACTATTAGCTCCAGTATGAAAGATTTTTTCCTCCGCTTTTTGCTGCCGGTTTGGGCCCTGATTGTAATGGTGACGTATTTCGTATTGCACCGCTTCTATTATCTCCCAATTAATCCTGTCTTAGAAAACTCTACTCTTGAAGTGGTGGCTTATTTTTTGGTTAATGCACTCTTAGTATTAGGTCTGGCGGGAATTTTTTACTGGTTATTTAAGAGTAACAAAATTTCGATTTGGCAGGTGCTTGGAGCCTTTTTAGTAGTTACAGTGTGTTTGCTCGGAGTTCGTTTCGCGTGGGATCAATACGGTATGTATGAAGGGCCTAGTTTAGTTGAAAACAATGGTGAGATTCGCGTTTTTGATGAGCTGCTTGAGGGTGACACGCTTGTGTTGCAGCACAAAGATGTGGTTATGAACCCAGAGGCAAAACACACCGAGATTTGGGATGCGGTTGGCGATTATTTCACGATGTTAAAATTTGGAGATGGGATGTTGGCCAGTATGGGGAATCTGCTTTTACAACTGACTGGGTTGCTGTTTTTTATGGTTAGTTTTTATGGTTGGGGAGCTTTTTTACTAAAAAAAGTTGCTCGTTTAAAATTAGATTCTACAATTTCCTATTTAGAGTCTTTGGGTGTAGGAACTGTTGTTTTTGGTTTGTTTTTGTTTTTTATAGCTAAGGCCTCTTTTTTGTATGCGGCCCCGGTTTGGGGGTTTTTGATATTAGGTGTTTTGGGAGCTTACTTGTGTCGACCTAAAAACTTTTCTTTTGGAAAACTTTCCTGGTTGCAAATTGTTATTGGAGCTCTTTTTATCTGGCTTATTAGCTGGAATTTTATTGAAACAGCGTCTCCTTTCCCCCAAGACTTTGATGATTTTCGATTGTATTTGAATTTGCCTAATTTATTAGCCGCCGGACACAGTTATATTGGTGGCTATTACATGCATGCTTTTACCTTAATACAAACGGCTCCGGTTTTGCTTTTTGGCAGTACTGCTTTAGCCAAGATGCTGATTTTTGGATTTGGAGTATTATCTTCAATCGCGGTTTATTTGCTTACCAAGAAATTCACTAAATCAACTAATAAGGCGCTGCTTTTTGCGCTGCTTTTTGCAAGTATCCCCACTATTTATATTCATAGTTATTTACATACTAAGGTTGAGTTGCCACTTGTGTTTTTTGGAATGCTTAGCTTGCTCTGTTTTATTGAGTATTTGGATACAAAAAAAACTGCTCACTTATATTTAATGGGTTTATTTGTTGGTTTTTTGGTGTCAATGAAAGTGTCGGCGCTGTTTTTTGTGGTGGCGGCCGTAGCTTTGGTGGCCTGGAAATTATTTGATTTTTGGCTAGGGCTACTAGTGTTTGCGATTGCTTTTGCTTTTTATTTTTTAATTGATTCGGCCTTTTTGGTAACAGCTCTTAACGATAACAATGTTTTAAGAATTATAGCTCTAGTTTTGTTAGCTGCAATTCTGGGAATGGCTATTTATAAAAATCTTAAAAAAATCTCGAATCTTAAAAAAAGCTTACCTGTTTTTATTATATTTGCTGGGTTTTGTTTGATTGCAGTTTCTCCGTGGTTAATAAACAATTTCTTAAGCGCTGATCACTCGTCAGTTAGTCTAAATCACTTTTTAGCTGACTCAAATAACCCTGGCCCAGATGTTGATTTTGAAGAGCTAGGGATTGATTATGCGCAATGTGAAAAAACCGGTGGAGTGGAAGCTGACTACGGGCGATACATAACGGAAAGACCTCTCTGGATGCGTCTTTTATTATTACCATGGGACGCCACCTATCATGTTTCAGTGCGTTCTATAATTGCTAATATTGGTTACTTATTCTTGGGGCTGATTCCGATTTTGTTAGTTGGTTTTAATAATGTTACTCAGATAAAAGGACGGCGGGAAACTTTTGTAATGTTGTTTGTTGGCGGCATATATTTCTGGCTAATTTGGGCGGTGGCCGGAGGTAATGTGATTTGGTATGGATTTGCTGGACTTGGATTTTTAATGCTTATGCTATTTGGTGGAGTTAATACCATGTGGAAAGAAAAAGGATGGCCCAAAGTTTTTATTATCTCTTATTTAATAATATGGCTGGTGGCTAGTTTTTATTTGCGCTCAAATACGTTTTTTAGCCGCACTCACACGCTTTTGCCCCACATAGGGGGACTAGCCACCACTGATCAAATGGCAACCCTGCAGTGGCCAGGCATTCTTAATGTGGCTGAAATCTTAAATGAAAACCCAGAAGATACAATTATTTTAACTAATTTAGGACGAGTTGTTTATTTCACTGATGCTAATCACGAAAGAATATTTGTAGATCAATTTTATGACCTTTTAAACTGTTTTTATAATGAACGTGATGAAGAGCTTTTTGTAGAAAGACTCAAAGCCTCTGGATTTGATTTTATAGCCTTGTCTCCGCTGACAAATCCAGACGAACATTTCCCAGATGAATATTATGATGTGCAAAGGGAAATTATGGAGGCGATTGATAACAACTTTGATTTTGCTTTTGTTAATAAATTCTATCTTATCTATGAAATCTAAACTCATTAACTTAATCCCTATTTGGGCGCTATTTGTAGGAGCCTTTTATTTTATGAATCATTTTGATTTGCTGGCCCCGATTAATCCAGAACTTAGTGCGGGAGCTATTTTTAGTTTTTTTGTTTTTGTTGTAACTCTTTTAGTGGGCGTTGCGGCGGGACTAATTGTTTTAATTGATGGAGATCGAAGACTTAAAAAATTCAAACTAAATATTTTTCATGGGTTTTTGATTTTTTTCCTATTTTCTCTCCTGCTTGTAATGGGTCGTTTTTTGTGGAGTAACTCTTATTTATACGAAGGTGAATTGAGTTATATTCAATATGAGGACAGTGTGAAAGTTTATGAAGGAGAATCGATTGTTTATGAAGACGTGGTGCTCAAGCCAGGTGACACGGTAAATGATTATGCTTGGGCTTATGAAATTACGGGCGAGGCAGATGTTTTTAATAAAATAAGTTTCTTAGAAGCTTTGTTTAATGCGGCTCTTTATTTAGCAATTCCTTTTATAGGAATACTACTTTTTTGGTTGGTATTTTATGCCCTGGGAGCTTTGTTCTATAACTGGGGCAAAAAACCTTCTGTGGATTTAAGTGGAATTCTTTTTTCAATTGGAATTGGGGCGGCGCTGATGAGTTTTTTTGGATTTGGATTAGCTTTGGTTGGACTTTTTTATCCGTGGCCTTTTTTGCTACTGGCCGGAGTTTCTTTGGTTTTAGGAAAGCGTCACGTGCAAGCGCTCTATGTTTTTTGCAAGAAAAAATTAGCTATTCCTCTTAAGAAAATTTCTTGGCTTAGTTTTGGAATGGGCGCGATTTTGCTGCTTCTTTTGTCTATTAGTTTTGTGCTAGCGTCTGCCTCTGTGCCCTCAGGATTTGATGATTTTGGTTATTACATGAATTTACCAAACCTAATTGCTAATACGCACGGGTTTGTTCATTACTATGGCTTGTATGGTTTTGCAATTTTGCAAGCAGTGGCTATTTCTTTTCAGGGCACAACGGGTTTAGCACAGGTTTTAACATTTAGTTTTGGAGTTTTGTCACTGCTTTTAATTTATGTTTTTACTGCTGCTTTTTTAAACAAAAAACTAGCGTTTTTTATGGCAGTGGTGCTCGCAACAGTGCCGTTTTTTGCAGCGCACTCTAGCATTGAATTAAAAGTTGAATTGCCGCTTTTGTTTTATGGTGGACTCAGTTTTTTAAGTTTCTATTATTTCACCAAGAAAAACCAAACAAAATGGTTGGTTTTAAGCGGTCTTATGGCCGGATTTGCGGTTCTAATTAAACTAACCGCTGTCTTGCTGGTGTTTGCGTTAGTGTTTTTGTTTTTTAGTTATTATTGGAAATTAAGAGGGGGACTACTAGCTGGATCAATAATTCTTTTTGTGATTAGTTTTCTTGATCTTGGTGATTATGGATTTATGAAAGAAACTGGGTTGATTGTGTTTGGAGTTATTTCTGTGATTGGCTTAATTGTGCTTGGGGCGCATGTTTTGCGAAAAGATAAAAAATTAAAAAAACGCCTTGGATCCCTGGCTCTTTTGTTTGGGATGATGATCGTGCCAACTATTCCTTGGGTAATTAATTCTTTTGTTGCTGCTGGAGGCATTTCCATGAGCGCAATTTCTGGTAGCGGGGGTGCTTATTTTGAAGACACTTTTTCTTCTTCAAATTTAACTGAGGCAACATTTTGCAGCACAGAAAGTGATCAAGCTGATTTTAGTCGCTACACCTATTCTAGAGACTCTCAAATCAAGCAACTTTTATTTGTTCCTTGGGATATTTCTATTACAACCTCTCCCCTTTCTCCGCTGGTTAATATTAGCTTTTTATTACTAGCTTTTCTGCCAGTATTATTGGTTTTTTGCAGATGCAAGTTGCCACCCAAAAAAGATCCTAATGCTTATTGGCTTTTAATTGTAGGTGGAGGCTTTTATTGGTTTATCTGGGCTTTGGCAGCACAAAATGTGCTGTGGTACGGGATAGCCGGGTTTTCACTGCTGTGGCTGGCGTTGGCAGCAGCTTTGTATGTTTTATTCAAACATAATAAATGGACTCAAGTTACTACTCTAGGAATATTAATTGTATGGGTTTTATTTGGAGTTTTTGTGCAAGTGAATTTTTACTTTTCTAGAACTCCGATTTCTAATGCTTATATGACTGGTCTAATTGACTATGAAAAATATGTAGACAATCGTTTTCCAGAATATTTGCCGCTGGCCTCATTTATCAATGAAGATCCCGAGGCAAAGGTTTATTTAACAAATAATAATTTCTTTCTTTTCTTTATTGAGGAAAATCACTCTAGAGTGTTTAAAGATAGGTTTTTGAGCACCTACTTGTGTCTAAGCGCCGAAACAGAAGACACGGTACTTGTAGAACGTTTTAGAGACTTAGGCTTCACATATTTCGTGCTAGGGCAACCTGTGTATGATTCCGACTTCCCAGACGACTTGCGGCAAGCTAGCTCCGAGTTCTTAAACTTTGCAGAACGTAATTTCTATTACTTAGGCGGAAATACTGATACGCATGTTTTTCAAATTCCTTTAAAATAAAAAGCCCCACCACAATGGGTAGGGCTTTTATAAGTTTTCGACGTGACTCTATTTCTTCTTTTTAGTGCTAGTTTGATTGATGGCAATTACTCCAGCAAAAATAATCACTAGAATTCCAGAAATAATATAGAAAATTGTTAAACCTCCACCTTCTCCTTTAGGTTTTTCAATTTCTACACTTTCAATCGGCACATACTCTTCCATAGGAACAATTTCAACACTGGTCCGAAGTCCCATTTGAGCAATACTAGTCATGCTGCCATTCCCAGAAGGGGCACCACTAGCAAAAACTCCTCCCCAATACAGTCCTTCGACCGCATCTTCAGGAACTTCAAAAGTGATTTCTAAAATCTCATAACTATCAGCTGCAACTTCTACTTGATCTGTTGGGATTGATCCCCATAGACCAACTGATACTTGTTCGTCTTCTACTCCTTTTAATGAAAAGAAGCCATCTTTCTCGTCAGTGTGCATGGCATCTACAATACCAATATTAAAAAGTCCATCACTTTCCATACTGTTACTAACAGCAAAAGGAACGGTGGCTTTTGTTCCGGCTGCCATTTGAACTCGGATGTATGAAGGGCTTAGTTTTTGACTAACGTCAAAACTGTGCACGCTAAATGAGGCCGCTGCTATTGAACCAAAAACAAGTGATCCTAGCATGGTTAACCCCATTATTAAGGCGATTTTTTTGAACATGAAGGGAGGGTTAAATAATATTTTATTTTTTTAATTCTTTAAATTGAAGGACCGCAATGGCGGCTATGGCTAAAATCGTAATAATAACTGAAATCATTCCGTATTTTACCCATATTTTCTTTTTGAACTCAGCTCTTTTTTCGTCAGCAACATTGGTGTTAGCCAGGTCGTTTGGCTCATCTGTTACTGTTAATTTAAAGCGAGCTCCAATTTGAACTACGTTGCTTACGGTTACGTTTTCTTCTTCTTGTGTCCAGCCCGCGGTTTCCGCCGTAATGCCACCCCAGTATTCTCTTTGTTCAGCGTCCTCTGGAACCGTAAGAGTGAAATTTACAAGCCCCATAGTTCCTGCCGGGATAGTTACTTCTGTGTCCTCAAGCTCAGTCCATTTTGCAATTCCAGATTCACTTATGTCATCTGAAAAAGACCAGGAAACACCATCCTCGTAGAACTGATCGATAACATCTTTGACCGCAACAGTGGCAATAATTTCATTATCAAAATTATTATAAACTCGAACGCCATTTTCAATCGTGTCTCCCGGGGCTGCTTCATGAGTGAAATAATATACATTCTCAGCAGAAGCTCTATCGGGGATGACTGATAGGCCTGAGCCCTCCTGCGTTAAGAAAGACAGCTCTTTATACTTAGCATAAGCAAAGTAAATCGCGAGAATTGTGATGGCTCCCAAAATAAGAATGAGAGCCAATTTTTTAATATTTTTCTTCCTATTCATATTATTTACCTTTTTTAGGGACAAGTAATTTTTGACCTTTAGTCACAAAGTAAGGAGACTTAACATTGTTCACCTTAGCAAAGAACTTCCAATTAACATTGTAACGGGCAGCCACAACTGTAACTGGTTCGTCTTTTTTAGAAGTGGTAGAAGTATAGGTCTTAATAGCTTGTTTGTACTTGCGGTGACGTTTGAACAGAATAAAGAAAACAATCAAAAATACTACAAGTGAAATAATTGTCTCTATTAGAGGTAAAATTACAACCCAAGTTCCTTTGGTCACTTCTCCTGCATAAGTTTCGTCACCCTCGGCAATTGGTCCGCTCATGCTTCCTTTTTGATAAGTCATTGTCCCTTTTACTCTAACTAAACCGGCACGAGGAGCGTCTTCCCATTTCATAGTAATTAAACTATCAGTTCCGGGAAGAACATTTCCTAAAGGTACTTCGAATTTATCTTTAAGGAAGAAAAAATTGGTAGCAGTTACGGCAACGTTACCAGTTACCATCATGTTACCTTCATTCTTAATACCTAAATTAAGCTGACGGCTTCCATCTTCTAAAACTTCTTGTCCAAAACTATTCCATTGGAAATCCATTATTCCTTCTCCAGAAACAGTAATGTAAGTTCTAACACCAACCTGAGCAATACTGGCTACTGATCCACCAGCTCCAGCATTAGGATCGGTGTAACCTTTTGCAGAGATAGCTCCC
>CAXCBS010000021.1:0-13209 GCA_963980845.1 uncultured Candidatus Peregrinibacteria bacterium
CGCGGCATTCCAGAAGAGTTGATGGAGGATTTTAATATAAGTGGTTTAACTCATATTATTGCGATTTCGGGATATAACATTACGCTTATTATTGTGTTTGTGTCTGGGCTTTTGAAATTTTTGAGTAAGCGGTGGCAAACGATAATAGCTAGTTTGGTGATTTTGGTGTTTGTGGTGTTGGTGGGTGGGACCGCGGCTGTGGTGCGGGCCGCTATTATGGGTGTTTTAGGCTTATGGGCCGTGTGGTTTGGTCGTCAGGCCGAGGTGACCCGCTTGTTGGCGCTTACCGCGGCTCTGATGACAATGTGGAATCCTTTTATATTAGTGGATGACGTGGGATTTCAATTATCGTTTGCGGCCACGTGTGGACTTATATATATGACAGGCACGATAGAGCGCATGTTGAAATGGCTGCGAGTGTGGCGATTTATCCCTGAGGTGTTTTCGATTCGAGAAGCATTTGTAACCACGCTTGCCGCCCAGACTTTGGCTGTGCCAATAATTGTGGGTGTGTTTGGTAGGTTTTCGTTAATAGCGCCGGCGGCTAATGTGGCGGCGGTTTCTTTTATTCCCTTGGCAATGCTTTTTAGTTTTGTGGCGGTTTTGGTTTCGAGTGTGTGGTTTTATGGGGGACTACTCGTGGCTTATGTTGGTTGGTTTTTTTTGGAACTAATTATGCATGTGGCGTATTGGTCGGCGCGGGTGCCGTTTAGCTCGATTGAGTTTTAGAGTTAGAAATGGTATAATTAACAGATTTAATTAATTACTATGGGATTAAGTGTCGGACCAGATACGCATTATGATTTTGGTGAAGCAACAAGTGTTCGACCTTCTGTTACGCAAATAAAAAAAGATGAATTAAGCCAGGAAATTGAATCTTTAGGCTTAGAGTCAATAGAAGTGACTCCAGAATATGAGCGTTCTTTGGAGCGGGTGTTGCTTACTGTTTCGCGTGATGCAAATGTAGAGGAATATTACGGAGATTTTATTATAAATTGCCCGGAGTATACGCAGTTTGAAGTAGTAGTGGATGAGGCTCGCCATGATGAAATTCGAAGACTTTTTCGTAAGTTAGATGTGGATAAGGACAGAGTGAGTTTTTGTGAGATTGAGGATGGATATCGGGTAGAAAAATGGGCGCAAGATTATACAGACATGGTAAGTTTGCAAGGAGAAGATCAACTTTTAATGATGAAAAAAATAGGCAATCCTCCTGAGGATTGGCATGAAGACTGGCATAAGTTTTCTGAAAGAGTTAATCAGCGAACAGATTTACTTAAAAAATGTTTAGGAGAGAATCAATATTTGGAGGTCCCTTTTATTTTTGAAGGAGGAAATATGTTATTTGATTCCACCCCTAATGGATTGAGAGTTTTTATGGGTTATAACGATATTATGTGTACTCGTTATGCTTATGATTGGGAGATGTGTGATTTTTCGGATGAAGATATTATAGAGTTAATGTCAGCTTATTTCGGAGGAGCTGAGATTATAGTGATGGGAGAAGAGCAGCAGGCGCAAGAAATTTTTCATTTAGATCATGTCTTTACGATTTTGGATGACGCTACTGTAGTGATGCGTGCGACTTCTGATGAGGTTGATTATGGAGAAGTTTTGGCAACTTATAAGCAGCAATTTGAAGAGTTGGGATATAGAATAATTGAAGTAGAAACTACAGCGGAACGATTTAGTAGTTTTGAAGGTTGTGTGAATGGGATTCCTTTTGTTGATCAAGAAACTGATAAAAAAAGCATGATGTTCCCAGTTTATGCAGATGATTTTGTGAAGCCAGAGACTTACGATAAGTCACTTAGGTATTTTAAAAATAACCCTATTTTAGAAGAAGATCTAACAAGCGAAGGGTTAGCTGCGTATAGGGCTTTTAAACAAGCTGGTTATGAACCGATTCCGGTGCGGAATTTTACGTTTGCCGAACATGGGTCATTGCATTGTTTGACTAATGTTTTGGCTGCAGCCGTTGGTGAGGATGATGGAGTTGAAGTGGCCTAGACTTTGTAAACCCAAATTGGGCTGAACTTTTTTTCGGGAACACGGGGTTCGTGGTGAATTGGGTCGCCCCATTCTTTTGGCATTTCAAAAGCATATGAGACAATTCTCGTGCCGGGTTTGAGTTCTTTTTTGAACTTGGGTTGAATTCGTTTGAGGGCGTGGGGCATTAAATAAAAAACAAGCACATCGGCGTCGGAAAGATCGTGGTTGTAAAAATTGCGAAATTTCACCTGGGCTTTGGAGCCGCGGAGAATGTGGTAGGGCTGGAGTAGTTTGGCAATACCATATATTAAAGGAGAGAGTTCTAAGCCGGTGGCGTGAGCTTGATGTTTACGCGAGGCGGTGTGGACAAGTCGTCCATCGCCGCACCCTAGGTCTACGACGTTTTCACCTTTTTTTACTTTGGCTAATTCAAGCATTTTTTCGACCCGGTTTTGGGGAGTGGGAACCCAAGGGGCACCCCATAAAAGAGCCATTAAAGTTGGGATCAAGATAATGACTAATATAATTGATTCATACGGCCCGATTGTGGGGAACATCTCCATGAAGGCGAAAAATTTTTCCATTTAGATTTTGTAAATATAGATAGTATTGGTTTTTTTTGTTTTGGGGATTTTTTTAATTTCTTTAAATCCTGGTAAGTGAAAAGTGTTACAAACTATAAGTGTTCCTTTGTGGCATTCTTTTTTAATCTTAGGGGAAAGTTTTTTTTGTGCTTCGGGTCCAAGGTATAAAAAAATGAATTTAGCTTTGCTAAGGTCAGCCTTAAAAAAATTGGAAAATCGAAATTTAACTTTGGAGCGGTGAATTAGTTTGTTAATAAAACCAAGAATTAGAGTGATGGGAGCGTTTTCATAACCAATGCCTTTGGTTTTATATTGTTTTTCGGCACGGATAAGCAAACGGCCATCGCCACAACCTAGGTCATAGATAGTTTGGCCTTTTTTTAAATTAGCCTCTTTCAGCATAAGGTCAACAGTGCGACGACGACTGGGAACTGAGGGTGCTCCAGAAATTATATTTATCACAGCTGTCATTAATAACAGCAGGGCAAATATTAAGATTAGTATAAGGAAAGCATCGATTAGCATGGACATATTTTAGCACATAAAAAGAAAAGACCCGCCATATTGGCGGGTCTCTAATTGTTTAATAACAGGTCTTATTTTTCCTTGCGAAGCATAGGAAGACCAGTTCTCTTGTTTTCTACAACTTCGTATCCTTCTGGAAGAGCATCAAGAGCATCAGCTTTTTCTTCGCGAGCGAAGTAATAAATTTGTTGTTTGCGTCCACCACGAAGAGTAACAATTTTTCCGTGAAGGTAGTAAGTTTGACCTTTACTATTAGTATGTGAGTAAGCCATTTTTAATGGGTTAAGAATAAGCTTGTCTATAGGATAGTGAACCTGTTGCTTTCCTGTAAAGGGGAAATGTGTTTTTTGAACCTGGACGTAACCTGAAAAATAGTCTCTTCTATAGGTTTTACAGGTTAGGGCAGGTTCGCCGCGATTCCGTTGACAATTATTTTTTATATTTTATTTACAGGTTAGGACAGGTTGGATTTTTGGCGATTTTTAGAAAAAATATTGACAGGAGTGCGGCGTCACTATAAATTGCTCATGCTCACTTCCGCTTCCCGCGGAATAAGCAGATAGCATGGAGAGGGCCTCTCGTTTCACTCCAAGCTTAAATGCGGCGCCATCGTCTAGTGGTTAGGACGCCAGGTTTTCATCCTGGTAACGGGGGTTCGATTCCCCCTGGCGCTGCCACTTTATCGTGGGGACAAACCTACGGTTTTTCCCCTCGTGCCCCTTTTCCCTTCAAAGGTTGTTCGCAAATTTTGTTTCGCTGAAAGGCCGCCACAAGCCACCCCGGGGCCCACGAGACCCGCGGGTGTTTGTGGCTAGTTCTGTAGCTAAAGCGGTTTTTTGGTTCCCAAAAACCTTAACAAAATTTACTCACGCTTTTTTGTAGTTTTAAGACTGTGAGGTTTATATCCCCTTTTTCGGCCAAGTGTGGGCTAATACCTCAATAGCTCGGCCGGCTTTTTGGGCGCCTTGTTCGCCAGCGGCAGCGTTGTCTTCGTGTTCGTGAGCAACAAATGGGCCATTGGTGGCAAAGCCAAGATTTGCAAAAGGGATGTCCCATTTAGTAGTAAGCCAAATTTCTTGTCCGCTCATGCCCGCGATGTCGCCGCCTAGGGCGCGGAAAATACGTTTAACAGTTGGCCCCTCAAACCCTGGGCCATCTATAAAGCAGTAGGTTGCGAGGGGGCAGCGACCTTGAACTTCGGTGATTGCGTTTCTTGCTATATTAAAGAAGAAGTCATTATCGCGATGGATGCCTCTTTTATTACCTGGAGGCATGCTAAGGGCATCTTCAAATTCTCCTCCTAATAAAGGAGTGTGTGCTCCTAAGGAGATAGTGTTTACATCGGTTACTAGAGTTAGGTCACCAACATTAATTTCTTGTTTGGGATGTCCGCGAAAACACCAGCCTAGAGTATCTAAAGCCGCGGTTTGGAGTAGGCTATGTAATCGGCCGCGTTCGAGGCCAACAGGCCCGTGGAGGGTGCCAACGCCGTTGGTTACTAATAGTCCGTCTAAACGGTCTCTTAGAGCGCCAACTACAATGCGCATGCTTTGCGGAAGGTCTGGGTGGCGAGGCTCTTCGTTGGTGTGGACGCGACCAAGCAACACAGTGTCTCGTCCATTAATAGTTCCAATTTTTAGTGATTTGGAATGTCCTTCAATATCACATTTAACCATAGGAACTCCAAGGTCTTCGTAAGGAATTTCATCGGTTTGTTGAAAAAGTCCATCAAGGCCTTGTTTCCAGGCAGTTCCAGGAATAATTCCAAAAAATTGGCCGTTTCCGAGACGACTTTCTACTGTGTCGTGAGCAGCCTCGGTGAGTTTTTCAGTTTTGTTTAAATCCATATTTTCAAAATTTAAGATAGGAGAGGATGTTATTTGTTTTAGGCGGAGGTGTCAAATGGGGCCTTTACCTTTCCCTGTTTTTAAGGTATAATATTAAGAAAATAAAAATAAATTTATTAAATGCGTTTAAGTTTGTCACGATTTTTGCTTCGATCTACAGGTTTTATGGGCGTTTTTCTGGCCATGGGGATTGCCGTGGCAAGTGCGGCACCGATTTTGGTAGACACCTTAAATGACGTGGAGGATACGGCTGCAGATTGTTCTGCTATGGTGATTGGAGATCTTCCGGGAACAGATGGGAAAGTGTCTCTTAGAGAGGCGATTTGTGTGGCTAATAATGATGGGGTTGGGAGTGTGATTGCTTTTACGGTTTCGGGACAAATTAGTTTTAGTGACCCGGCTGGAACGCCACAAATTGAAAATGATGGGACCTTGTTAATTGATGGTGATGATAATATTGAGCTTGATGGACAGAGTGGATCTGCGGGTTGTTTTGGAACAGATTTGGAAAGTTCTAGTGTGGCCGGGGTGACTATTCAAGAGTTAACTTTTCAAAATTTTGCCGATGCTTCGCTTTGTGTTTCGGGAAGTGGTTGGGTAGTTAAGGATAATCATTTTTTGGCAACAACTAGTGATGTTGGAGCGGCGATGCATGTTTATGGAAGTGGTCATATGATTCGTGATAATAATGTTGGTTTGATGCCGGATACCATGACTAAGAGCGCGATGTATGACGGTATTGTGCTTCATAATAATTCTACGAGTACGGTTGTTCGTGATAACTATATTACGAGTGGTGGTGGTTGTGGGATTAAGTTTTGGAATCAGATGGGGTCAACCACTATTATTGGCAATAAAATAGGTGTGAATATTGCGGGGGCTTCTACGGGGTCAGCAGTTGGTATTTGTGATAATGTGGGCGGAACTTATTCGGGTTTAGTGACAATTGGAGGAGATGAAATAGTGGAGAGAAATGTGATTTCTGGGATGACTGGAAATGGAATTGATTTGCGTGGACCGTATACGGGGGGAATGCTCATTCAGGGTAATTATATTGGGACCGTAATTGATGGTTCTGCTCCAAGGCCTAATGCGCGTGGGATGTTAATTAAAGCGGCTTGTACCGTTGGTTCTCAGTGTATGATTGGTGGTAATGTCCCCGGGACAAAGAATGTGATTTCTGGTAATGCTGGAGCTGGGATTAGATTTGGAAATGGAGCAAATTATTGGATTGTAAAAAATAATAGTATTGGTTTAAATGCGGCCGGTAATGCGTCTATTGCTAATAGCACTGACGGTATTTATGTCACAGGGAATGCCACGAACTTAACAATTGGAGATCCAGCTCACCGAAATATTATTTCTGGTAATACCGAGCGTGGAATTCGAGTTTTGGATGCTACTGGAATGATGACAATTTCTGGTAATAACATTGGAACAAATCCAGCTGGTACAGCCGCTATTCCAAATGGGTTGGCAGCGGTTGGTGTTCAAGGTTTAAATCCAGCGGTAACGGTTGGTCAGGTTGATGCGAGTGCTCCTACAAATATTTTTTCTGGGAATATTGGTCGCGGGATTAGAATTCAAAATACACTAGGTGGATTGGTAAAAGTTTATAGCTCGATTATTGGGTTGAATGCGGATCAAAGTGCGGCACTAGGGAATGGTAAACAAGCGCTTATGATTGATGGGACGAGCAATGCGGCTACGATTACAATTGGGAATACGCGAACCGCTGGTTTTAATGTGATGGCTGGTAATTCAACTAATGCAGAAATTAAGAATGGAATTAAAATTGAAGATGGTTCAAGTGCTATTATTTCGGGTAATTTTATTGGGACAAATAATGCTGGGACATTGGTCCCAGGAAATGGTGGGGAAAGTCATGATGGAGTTTTTATTGCTGGTGATAATGTTTTGATAAGAGGGAATGTTTTGGCTGGGTCTTATGGTCAAATTGATGATTCGGATGTTGGTTTAGTATCTATTAGATCGCTTGCTGCAAATACTCTTTTGAAGGGCAATTTTTTTGGGATGCTGCCAGATGGAACGGCGCTTGGAACTAATAATGTTGGAGTTATAGATCAAGGTAGTGGAACTATTATTGGAACGGCAGCGGTAGAGGATCGTAACTTTTTTGGGAACTTAACGATTGCAATTTCAGCTAAGGGTTCGACTGGGACAACGGTTGTAAATAACTATATTGGTGTAAGGCCGGATGGAGCGCCAGTACCATCTATTGGGCACGGAATTATTTTAAGTTCTAATGCTACTGGGGTAACAATTGGAGGCGCAACCGTGGAAACGCGCAATGTTATTTCAAACATTACAAATAACGGTGTTTTGATTGATTCGGCTACTAATTCAGTGATTTTAGGTAATTTTATTGGGACCAACTCAACTGGTGATGCGGCCATGGCAAATGGAGTGGATGGAATTCGAATTGTTAATGCTACTAATTTTTATATTGGACGAGATATAAGTGGAGCAAATCATAATCCGAATGTGATTTCTGGTAATACTGGGGGAGGGATTTATTTGCTGAATACAGGCACAATTACAACTGGTTATATTGAGGCGAATAAGATTGGAACAAATGTGGCTGGGACAGCGGCTATTGCTAATGGAATAGATGGAATTAAGGTGGCTGGTGGTGCCGGGATTGTGATTGGTGGGGCTGATGCGCCTTCACGAAATCTTATTTCTGGTAACACTGATAATGGAGTGGTTTTGGATGCGGTAAATGGGATTGCGGTGATGGGTAATTATATTGGAACTAACCTTACAAATACGGAAGGGATCCCAAATAAAGGAAGTGGTGTTTTGCTTGTAAATGGAGCTAATACTAATGTTGTTGGTTTTCCATATAGTGCGATACTTGATGCTTCGAGGCGAAATATAATTAATTACAATACTGAGTATGGAATAAAACTGAATGGAGTTACAACCGCAGGGAATGTAATGCGAGGTAATTTTATAGGTCCTAATAATGGGTTGGGTGATTTTTCTTTTACGAATCAAGCTAATGATAGTGTGAGTTTGCAAAATACAGGATTATCAACGTACTCAAACGCTTTGGTGGATGGGGCTACTAATTTGCGCGGTAAGATTGATCTTTATGCTTTGCGGTCAAATAATACGATTACTTATGAAGGAACCGCAAACATTCAAAATGATGGTAATTTTGTGTTGTTTAAACCTTTTACAACAACGCAAAACGATCGCTATTTTGTGCAAATTACAACAGCGGCTGGTAATTCTACGGGAACAAATGTTTATCGATATGTAACGGTTAATAATAATGAGCCGTTTAGGCCGTTGATTACTTCGCCAATTACAGCGCGAAAAGTGGCTCCTTATACTATGGAGGGGACAAAACAACCTTATAAGAGTATTTGGATTAATGGCTCAGAAGCAGTGCCTGCGGATGAAGAAAACACGTGGAGTTATGGATTAACTTTAACTGAAGGAGCAAATGAATTTACCGTGGTTGCAAAAGATGAGGCTGGGACAGCTTCTCCCCCTAGGATAGTGAATATTATTTTAGATACAGTGGCTCCGTCTATTTTTACAGTGCGAGGGCCAACAATTGTGACTGGAACGGGATCAACAGTGAATTATCAAGTACGTGGAACAAAAGAAGCCGGTACTTCGGTCTGGCTTGGAGGTGGTGTAATTATTCCGTTAAATGCTAATGGGGAGTGGGTTTATTCATTGCCATTAGTAGAGGATATGAATAGTTTTACGTTTGTGTCTAAAGATGCGGCGGGAAATGCTTCTAGTGATGTGGCTTGGAATGTGGCCTATGTTGTGGTGCCTTCTTATGGAGGTGGCGGCGGCGGAGGCGGAGGGCCAAGTGGTCCAGCTCCAAGTGCCCCTGCATTTATTCAAGGCCCAGCTCCAGCTGTTCAAGGTCCGGGTCCAAATATTCCAGCCCCAAATGCTCCAGGGCCAAACGTTCCGGCAACAAATGATCCTGGTCCAAACGTTCCAGCTCAAGCACCGACAGTACCTTCACCACCACCTGGTCCGCAAGTAACGGCTCATGTTCCTTCAAATCCTCCACCAGTTAAGCCACCGCCAGTTAAATCACCACCAGCAACGCAGCAACAAGTGGTGCAAAATGCGCAAAATAATTATCCTGTTTATCAACCAAACACTCCACCAGCCGTGAAACCTCCACCACCTCCTCCATCAGGAGAGGTAAAGCCAGATGCTTTGGGGACTCCGGCTCCGACACCAAATAAACCTCCACGAACTTTGCATCAGGCGGCTGAACAGGCTCCGCAACAGTTTCAAAATATTTTTAATATAGTGGAGATTAGCGCCCCAACTCAAAATGAAAATCAAGTAGCAACGGATGCTCCAGCTACTACTGTAAGCCCTGGTACTCCGGCTCCTAACCAAACGATTCAGGTTCGAAATATTGTGAATGTTGACAATATTTTTATTCCGAATGGTTTTGTTAAGCAAAATGGTGTTGTTATGCCAGCCGCAACGGCTAAGAGATTAGTGCAACAACAACAAGCTCAAGCTACTGGCCAAGATGTTGGCCAACAGACAAGTGCTCCGGCGGCCCCTCGTAAGCCTATCCCAGGCAACCCACCAGCTGTAGCTCCACCGCCACCAGATCGCCTGCAAATGCTTTTGTCACCAGTTTATGCAGAGATTACTCCAACTAATGATCTTGGTATTCCGGTTCATTTGGAACATAAATTCCAAGGTGATTTAAGTGCTGATTCAGATGGTGATGGACTTACTAATGCTCAGGAATTAGCGGCGGGAACTGATCCAACTAATGCTGATGCTGATGGTGATGGTATTTCTGATGGAGCAGAGGTAGCTAGTGGAATGTCTCCGTTTGGAAATGATTCAGATTTTGATGGAGTATCGGATGGTGATGAGATTGCCAATGGAACAGATCCACTCTCTGGAGATTCAGATGGTGATGGAGTTCCTGATGGATTAGAAAACAGATTAGGAACCGATGCTACTGATGCGAATGATGCCCCAGGAGATGCTGATGGAAATGGTTTTGTGGATGCCGCAGAAAAAGAATTTAACGTTGGACAGGACAAGGTAATTACAGTTTCTGCGGGAGTAGAAATTAAAATAAAAGCCACGATGGTGGATAGTGATAATGATGGAGTGACTGATATTCAAGAAATTAAAATTGGAACAAACCCACATGAGAGAGATTCAGATGGAGATGGAATTCCAGATGGTGCAGAGATTAATATTCTAAAAACTAATCCAACTGAAAAAACATCTGAAAAAGAGGCGTTTAGACCACGACCCGCTTTGCCTACTTATAATCCAGTGTTTACTCATAATAAGCCGTCTGTGCCGGGAGTAGCTCCTCCATTATCTAAGGTGGAAGTGTTGTTTATTCCTCGCACTCAGATCGAAGACATTCAAGCCGAAGAAAGCGCTCTCTCAAATCTTTCTAAATATTTAATGGCTAATTTATTCACGGAAACCGAAGAAGGTTATTATAAGGTGGATACGATTGCTGATGCTGGTGGCAAGTTCTTGGCTTCAGTCGATCATTTACCAGATAATGAATATGATGTTTTGGTTCGTGTTTTTGATGCGAATGGTGATTTAACAGAAGAAGGTTTGCCAATGCCAATGACAGTTGATTCTAGCAAGGCGACTGCGGCTGGAGTGGTACTGCCTGAACAATTAGATTCTGAATTTATTGATGTATCTCAATTAAAACTTATAACTCTTGAAAACAGCCGACCGATTTTATATGGTACGGCAACTAAGGATTACGAAGTTCAAGTGATGTGGGCTAGTGAATTGTTTTCTTCTTCATTAATGATTGATACTGACAAAGATAATGGTGAGTTTGTGGTAATGGCCCCAAGTGAACTAGAAGAAGGGGAGCATGAGGTGATGGTTCAAGGAATTGATCCGTTTGATAATTTGTATACCTCGGCTATTAATGTGGATTTCATGGTGATGGCGAGTAGTATTCAGGAATTAACTGAAAATGACCCTGCTGTTCGTACGAAAATTTTGTTGGTTGGATTTGGGGGAGTAGGGTTGATAGTGATTTTCTGGTTGATTGCTCATACCAAGCGTAAACAATATATAGACTAAGTCCTTGACTTTTATTGGTTTAGTTTTTAAAATTAAAACCTTTTTATTTAATTAAAAAAATATGGCTATTCAAAAGAATTCTGCTCCAGAAATTGTTTCGAGTGCTTTGTTTAATCAAGTATTGGAAAAAGAACAAGACTCTAGAGGAGAGTTTGTGCGAGAAGAAATGGTGCCGGCGTTTAGAGATTTGGATCCTAAAGAAGCAGATACTGTGATTTTGAATTTTATTCAAGCCAATCCACGAAATGCTACCATTATTGCTTTGGCTATGCCGCATTTGCGAGGGGTGGAGGGGACATTTTTTGAAACTACTTATGAAAAATTATTAGATGTGATTGCAGATTCAGAGGCAGCTTTTTCTGATTTAGCACCAATTATGCGTCGTTTACGTGAGGTTATTCAAGGAGTTGATGTTGATGTTTTGCAAAAAGATGGAGTTTTGGATTTAGTAGAGAAATTAGGTGAGGTTTATTCTAATGGGGGAAGTGCGAATTCGGTGCCGGTAACATCTCAAGAAGTTACTAACATTGCGGGAGCTTTTACTATGGATTTAATGAATGTTGTTGCTAGTAGGCCACGTCCAGTTGGTCGCCCGCGGACAAGAGCTACTCGTCCTCCTCAGGGTGGGCAAGGGACCAGGGCACCACGAAAACCTAAAAAACCTAGCAATCCGGCTGAGACAGTTAAAGTCCCAGAGGTGCGGATTGAGGCTTATAAAACCGCAATTACTGCAACTTTTGCTGCGGCGAGTAGTAGGCTTAACGGTTTAGGTTTAGAGCTCATTGATATTACTGATGAATGGCCAGCAAGTCTTGAAGATTTAGGAAGCATTGATAGGGCGGCAGCGCGAAAAGGATTTAATTTGAAAGTTTACTTAAAATTTCAACCATTTGCTTTTGTGGATAAGCCAGAAGGAACAACTCTAGAAGAACTTATGGATTCTGATGTTGAAAATCTAGCGGCGCGAAAAGCTCTTCTAAGAGTGTGCTCGGCTATGGGTCCTAGAAATGCTGGTTCATTTTTTGCTCATACTAGAGCAAAATTCCGTGATGGTACTGAAAAAAGTGGAAGCATTGTTGGGAAACCACATCACTGGAAGGAGGTTATAGATGTGGTGTCTTAAGGCATTCCTTCTTCACACATTTCTTCGAAAATAGCATGAAAAGCGGCTCGTTTTTTGGCGGTTAAGGGGCCGATTTTGATGTCAAATTCTGGTGAAGTGGCTTCGGTATGAGTTCTAATTGGGATATCGCTGACGGATATTGTTATGCTGTCTGTTTTAAGAGGAGCAGTAACCGGGAGAATAGTGCCGGTGACACCGTAAGCGCGGAACATTTGGCGAGCAGATTCGAGGTTTTCTTTTATAACTTGTATGTCTTGAGTTGTTTGTAGGGGGAAAGTGAGAGTTTCTTCGCCGCGTTTGATTGAATCGATTACTGATTGTAAGAATTTTGATGATGGACTTTTTATTAAGGGGAGTCGTTGGTGGCCTCCTTCTATAGCGTGGGTTGTTTCTGCTAAATAAGTGCCAGATGGGAAAATAGGAGTTCCTTGGGGGTTTATTGTTTGTTCCCAATTAAGCCTTCTAATGTTCCAGCAGGTGTAGCCTTCATCAATTGGTACATCCTCTGGGGGGAAGGAGATATCTATCCCAACTAAGCTAAGTAAGAGCTTCATTGCTTCTGGAGTGGGGAGTTCATCTTTGCCAAGAGTGACTGTCCGGGAGGAAGAGGAAACAGCAGTATTATTGGCTTGAGGTGAGAGTGTATCTTCTTTTTCGAAGTTAATTCTTCCTACTAATCCTTCCCAGAATCTGGTTAGGTTTGCGTCATCAAAACTAATGCGGTTTGCGGCCTCCGTGGCTTCGGTGTTTTTTCTTTCTTCAATATCTATTCTGTCGGCGTAGCCTGTTCTTTTTCTTCTTCTTTCAATAATTAAATTATGAATTGGAATATAAAAACTGCCATCAGGAAGTTCGGCAAAATAGCGGAAAGCCCAAGATTCCATGGAGGGATTGTTTTTAGGAAGAAATGCTTGCATAAGTTCTAAGGCTTGTTGACGTCCAGTGGTATGAAATTCATTGGCATCGCCAATAGCAAAATCTTGTGGTGTTAGAATAACGTGTGAATCACCCCTTTCTTGAGCTTCTTGGA
>CAXCBS010000022.1:0-12991 GCA_963980845.1 uncultured Candidatus Peregrinibacteria bacterium
GTTAGAATTTGTTCAGCTTGTGAGGCAACGAGCGCGTAAACAATAAACATAATAAACAAAACACTAAAACCGCTTAGGGAAGGTTTTATTTTTTCTATTGCTTGGGGGGCTAGTTTTTTGAAAATTTGGGTTATTAAAAGTGGCACAAAAACAACTAATGAAAGCGTTTGAAACATTCCCAAAATGTCTAGCTCAAGGTCGGCGGTAGTAAGGATGCTAAACAGCCCAACCATACTAAACGGAATTATTAGATTGATAAGAGTTACAATGGTTAAGCTAAGAGCAGAATTTCCTTTGATCAAGCCAGTGAGAGCCGGAGAAGCCAGGGCTGGAGGAAGCGAGGCAAATAATAAAAACCCCAGACAAAGTTCGGGGGTAATAATTTTCATTATAAAAAACAGCAGCACCGGAATAATTAGTACGTATAAAACTAAAATATAAATTAAGAAAAGTGGTTTTTTGAATTCTTTGGTGATTTCGGATTGGTCGATTTTTAAAAAAGTGCTGAACATAATGCCAACTAGGGCCCAAAGGACGTAATTTTTTAGGACATCACCTAAAAATGGGATGGTCAGGCCAACCACCATAGAGATGATGATAAAAAGGGAGGCGTGGCGCTCTAGCAGATTGAAAATTTTCATTTAAACGGGCGTAATTAACGGATTAAAACTACTCTTTTCAGGGGTGAAAATCAATGAATAGGCGGAGATTTTATTGTGGGTTAGTGGTTTCTCCTCTAAACTTAGGCTAATTAATTTAACCTCCTTAATTTATGGAAGGCGAAACTCCGGGATTTACCCCTCCTACACCAGATTCAAATTCACAACCATCAGCTCCACAACCATCCTCTCCACAACCAACCTCTCCATTAAGTTCACCAGTTGGAGCGTCAACGTCACCAGCTAGTTCTCCTCCTCCACCTGCGGGGAGTGATTTAGCAGGAGGCGGTAAGTCGCCTTTTGGTCCTCGAAAAATCGCAATTATTGTAGTGATTGTTTTAGCAGTTGCGGGCGTTTATGGTTATTTGAATAACAAGAAAAATGAACGTGAAATTGAAGAGTTATTAGAGTTTTTAGAAGATTATGACGACTATGATGATTATGATGAGGATTATTATTCTGATTATGATTCCAATTATGGCCGTGAAACTTATTACACCGAAGAATCAAGCACTCCAGGTTATGGGCATTATGTAGATACTGAATATTGGTTTGAAATGGATTATCCTGAAAGTTGGGAAGTTGAAGTTGATGGCGGATTATTGGCCGTGACTTTTATGAGTGAGTATGAGGATGAATTTGATTATTTTGCGGAAAATGTGAATGTTACAACTGAAGATTTGGCGTGGTATGGACCGATTACGTTAAGTGAGTATGCGGACGCATCGCTTGAGCAAATTAAGTTGGCTCTCCCAGGTTATGAAGTGATGGAAATTAAAGATACTTGGATGGGCGATAGTGAAGCAATGTATATTTATGGAAGTTATGTTGTGGGAGACTTTGATACACAAATTTGGTCTGCGTTTACGATTGTAAACGATCAGGCGTATGTGATGACTTACACTTGTGAGTCTGCTGTGTGTCGAGATTATGATGAATACAAGAATCACATGTTAGAAAGTTTTACAGTGATTTAGATGGACCTTACAGGTTAAAAATGGTATAATTAAAGGATTTAAAATCCTTTAATTTGATGGAAGTCCCTGACATTGGCGGAAAATTACAAAAACTTCGGACTAAATGGAGTCCGGATGAGAGTGGTTTTAAGGAAGTTAAAACAGGTGCGCGATCTCGTATGCAGGAGCGGAACTTGTTGCCGGAAAGTGTTGAATTAAGGGAGGCTAGAGAGGGGTTGATAGATTTTTTTGTAGACGTTTATTGCGGACCAGGGGAGTTAGAAGCTTTAATTATTAGAATTTCTCTTGATAGGCGTGATTATATTGATTTGACAGGAAGCTTGCCTTGGCGTGCGGCGACTTTGAGAGAGACGATGAGTGCGGTTGTGGATTATTTGATAAAAACAGGCAAGGTTAAGACGTCTAAGTGCTGGGACTGTTTATTTAAAGATTATCCAGGCTCAGAGTTTTTGCCAGGCTTAAGGGATAAGTTTATGAATTATAATTAAATACATGAAAGATTTAGAAAAATCACAATTTGATCCAGAAGAGGTTGTTCGAGATTTAAGTGGGGCAGAGCAACATTTTCTTAAATTTAATTCTGCTAATTTTTGTTTAGCAGGGGCTGGAGAGGACACAGTGGTAATTGTTCGGCGTCTTTCTAGTCTTGGGCTTGTAGAAATTGAAGCCGGTCGTGATCAGGCAGTGCGTTTGACTCCTAAGGGGGCGGAGGTTTTATCAGTTTTAAGAGGCCCTGATTCGCGTGTTACAAGTGAATCTCAGGTTGTTGATGAGGCTAGAGTCCCTTTGATTAAAAAAATGCAAACGTGGATGGGGGATTTTATGGCAGGAGGAAAGAGGGCGGACGAAGGCCCTTCGAGACCGATTCGCACTGGGCCGCTTTTCCCCGTTTATGATATTTTTGCTAAACCTGAACGGAGTGATAGAGATAGAGCTAGAGTTTTAGCTGCTGCTATTTATGGTGATGAGGGGAAAAGGGTTTTTCTTCAGGCTCACACGGGCTTTCCTTTGGATGATTATGATTCAATTCCGGATAATGTTCAGTTTTTTATTGATAATGGCTGCGTAGAGTTGTCAGATAATTCTCTTCAGCGGAAAAGAATAGTTACATTTACAGAATTTGGGAAAATGGTTGTACGAGAAATTCGTCGAATAAGAGATAGTGAATAAAATGGCGGAGAGAGAGGGATTCGAACCCTCGGTGACGGAAAACGCCACACACGCTTTCCAAGCGTGCTCCTTCAACCACTCGGACATCTCTCCGCGGTGAGGGGCCCAGTTCGGGCCCGCAAGTTTCGGTTTTTTTCTAGATTTTTTTGGTCATGGTGCGGAGGCAGCGAGTGCAAATTTTTCTTCTGATGAAGCTTTTGCTGGCTGCGTCCCAGAGTCGTTTAACCACTAGATTTGGCAGGAAGCGACGTTTGGTTTTTCGTTGAGAATAACTAACGTTGTGACCTGCTTTTGGCCGTTTCCCACATTTTTCACAAACTTTAGACATAATATATTTAGATTAGGCCCGCCAAAAATACTACGGAGGATGTCGTTTGGCAAGGGAAAAAACAGATAGGGGCTTGTTTTTTAGTGCTTGCGCCCGGCTCGCGGTTCGCGTAAAACAGACTTATGGTTGATATTTATTTCATCATTGCTCTGGTTGTGGCCATTACGGTGCACGAATTTTCGCACGCTTGGATGGCGAATTATTTGGGTGATCCGACGGCTAAATATAGGGGGCGTGTAACCTTAAATCCTCTTAAGCATTTGGATCCTTTTGGGACGATTATGCTTTTTTTGGTAGGGCTTGGATGGGGTAAGCCGGTGCCAGTTAATCCAAATAATTTAAAAAATGTAAAACGTGATTCGGCGTGGATTTCGTTAGCTGGACCTCTTTCAAATATTTTGACAGCCGTGATAGTGGCTTTTCCTTATAAATATCTGGTAATGCATGAAGGAGCGCCGTGGATTGTACTGACGCTTCAGGCTGTTTTTGACTTGAGTTTGTTGCTCGCAATATTTAATTTACTGCCACTGCCTCCTCTTGATGGGTCAAAAATTATTGGAGTTTTTGTGCCACGAAGATGGGAGCGTCATTATCAGAATTTTTTGCATGATGGGGTTAAATGGTTTATTGCCGTGATTTTAGTAGATTCGTTTGTTTTTAGTAATATGTTTGGATTTTCTGCTTTGTGGATGGTGATTGGAACAGTTTATCAGTTGATGGCGGGATTGATTTTAATTGGAACTTAAATTAGGTGTGGTGCAAGGGTTTTTCTTACGACATCTGGTAGTTTTGTATATATTGACCCACAATATGTGGTTGTTTAAGCCAAAATTAAGTGTCTAGTTTTTGACGATAAGGGTAATTTTTAGTAGAATGAATAAGCTCTACTTGGTACGTATTCGATCTTTAAAATACTCTCTCACCTATTCTCACCTAGGGAATCCAATATTTCTTTCCGCTGTGGCGGAGAGATGAGGTATCCCACCTGTTTTAACAGGGATAGTATTTGGATCTCTACGGCCTTAAGCGGAGTGACTTAAATTTATTTAAGTCCGCGTTTAAGGAGGTCGCCCCAGCTTGCGCTGGGGGGATTTTCTTTATCGTGGGGACAAACCTGCGGTTTTTCCCCGCGTGCCCCTTTTCCCTTCAAAGGTTGTTCGTGAATTTTGTTTCGCTGAAAGTCCGCCGTAAGCCACTCCGGGGCCCACGAGACCCGAAGAAAAATGTTTACTTACGTGCGCTCAACTTATTTTTGCTCACGGTTTTTTGTAGTTTTTGGTGCAACAAAAAAGATTTGCAGCACGAGTTTTAATTATACAAAGTGTTTCTCCCAGGGTCGGGGAGAGGGAGGGAAGTCTCTCGACGCTTGGCAGCGCCTGTCGTCGACAACCCTCTCGCTCTCCTCGTCGACCGCAGGTGGGTAACGAAGTTTTGGGCCGCGCGTCTTGAGCGCGGTTGTCCGCATTCGTCACCGGAATTAGATCCGGTAGCTTGGCGTATATGCGATTTTCGGTTGCCTGACGGATTCCCCGTCAGGGCTGGGGGTAACGAGTCGTAGCGGCCCTGTGTACGGCCAGTGCTAGTTCTCGTCCTCCTTTTTTGGTGATTGGAGGGTCAATGCGAGGCTGGAGCTCGGAGGTCCGTTACAGTAGTACATATCTGTCCTGTTTCTCCCGGCAAAACATTTTGTTTTTTTTGGTGGCCGGGCAGCAATTCTCTAGAGTTAGAAAACTAGTGTCCGGCCACAAATTAAAACCCGTGCTGTCAATGATCAGCCTGCTTGAATGAGGGGTAGCCGTTCCATGGGGTGGAAGACAAATCCTACAATTGTCTGCAGGGAGCCAAAAATGGCTTGGTCTGAATGTAGCGGGAACATAGTTTTGTTGTCAACATTAAGTTTCCTCTTGCTCCTGGTCACTCCTTATGTTAAATTGGCGCTCGCCTGAGACAAATTCAGCCGAGATAGCTCAGGGGTAGAGCACACCCATGGTAAGGGTGGGGTCGTGAGTTCAAATCTCATTCTCGGCTCCAGTTTCATCACTTTTAATCTTGATATTCAATGGGAAGAGGAAAATCTACATTCTGCGATTGGCGTTGCCCAGACTGCAACAAGACACATTCCACTAAGTGTTATAACAAGCGTAATAACGAGACTGTTGGAAAAGAATTTTCTAAATTCTGTAACCAATGTCGCGCTCATAAAACTTTTTTCCGTAAAGATACCTCCAAAGGAAGCCTTGGAAATAAACGCTAAATCTGCGACACTGTAAATCGCAAATTAACTCTTTTTTCTCATGTTAGGCCCTTCCGTAGGACACATTGGTCTACGGAAATTTGCATATTGCGGTTTAAAATTATTCAGACTTTCTCATCGTATCGTTATCTGATACGATTTCGTCAGTCTTTACAATTTTTTCCTCTCAATATGCAAATTTCGTTACAACCCTGCGCCCTACGGAAGGGCCTTAAACGTTCCCTCCTATTTGTTTTAGTCGGTGTACTATTAACCGGCTGTTTTGGTGGTCCTAATTTTTCCGAAGTTCATTCTTCTGAACAAGGATATTTACTAGAAGAAGTTTTGCCACACGATACGTGGTTTGCTTTTTCAATTTCTACCTTAGATGATGTTCAACATGCGGCCTTGGACAGTTTTGTGGCGCATTTTACAGATAACCCAAACGAATTTCGTGATGAAGTTTTAAGTGGAATTGATGAAAATTTGGCGAGTATAGATCTTTCCTATATGGAGGATATTGCGCCGATTATTGGGTCAAATGGAATGCGTTTTATGTTGGCGCTTAGTGCTGGCGATAACGATGCTCCGGTGACTCACGCGGCAATTACATTGCAAGATCCGGAGAAGGCTGAGAATTTGTTTGAAGTTCTGGAGGCAGAGGGGCGGTTTGTGCGTAAAGTTGTAAAAAATTATGACCTTTATTTTAATGTTTATGCCGAGGATCAGGGGCAGGATGTTTTCTATTTTGCAGTTTATGATGATCTTTTCTTGATTTGTAATGATTCAGATGAATTGGCGGAAATGATTGATTTAGCGAAAAGTCAGGGTGATTACACTTTGTGGTCTAAGGATATTTACCAAGCGATTACTCGTGAATTGCCGGTAGAGCATGTGGGAATGGTTTTTATGGATGGAAGTTATATTGCGGAAAAACAAGGCAGTGATTTGTCTGGCATGGCTCTTTCTAATGACATGATTCCTTATCTTGCCGGGCAAGGAATGGCTTTTGTAGCGACCGAAGAGGGATTAGAAATTAAGGGAATTGCCTTAGGCGATCGAGATAAAATTGATACAGCTGATGTGAGCCTGGATGAATTACAGGCTAAAAAACGATATTTGGTAGAGGATATGCCGGGTGCGAATTTGGGAGTTTATTTAGAATCTTATAATTTGGCGCGTTCTATTAACAAGCAACTTGGTGACGAAGAAGGAGCAATGCTCTCGGCTTATATGGCTTTGTTTGGGTTGGATCCGAACATGGATATAGAAGCTTTTTTAAGTGAAGGTTATAGCTTGGCTCTGCATGAAAATAGTGGATTTTTACCTGGACTTACGTTGATGGTGGATGTTTCTGGAGATATCGAGGCGGCACAGGAATTAGTGAGTAATATTGATGCGCAAATTTCTGGCCTGCTTGGAGTTTTCCAATTACAAGGCGGAACAATTGCCGATGCGGTGACAAAAGAAGAAGTAGAGGTTAGAGGTGTAAATTTTGATAAAATTAATTTGGATTTAGATAGTTTAATGGGAATTTATGATTCAAGTGGGGCGTTTAATTTGCCAGAAGAACTTGAAGGTCAGAGCGCGAGCTTGGTATATGGCGTTACCAAAGATCATCATTTAGTGATTTCAACTTTTGAAGGATGGATGGATGAATTCCGTTTAATGCTAAGTGATACTGAAAATTACCAAGACACTTTGGATTATCTGAAAGGAACTAAAGAAGGAATTATTTATGTTGATTTTGCGGAATTATCAGAATTTGTTAGCGCTTTTTCAACTTTCCGTGAGGCTCTTCGTCGAGATGTAGAGCTTTTGACTGAAGAGGAAATGGCAGCAGAAGAAGTTGTTTTGGAAGAAGGGATGGATTCTGAGGAGGTTACTGCTGAACCGGTTGAAGTAGTAGAGGAATTTGATTTTGAAAAATACATGGAACCATTAAAAAGTTTTGGTTTTTCAAGTAATGCTAGTAAGTATGAAGTGAAACTAGGTGGAGTGATTCTATTGGATAAGGAGTAAATTCATGATATAAATTCTTCGACATTACAGGGGCGTAGTAAAATGGTATTACAGAGGTCTCCAAAACCTTAGGTGCGGGTTCGATTCCTGCCGCCCCTGCCATAAAAAATGGTTCAGGCCCGTAGGGTCTGGGACATTTTTTCTAGAGTGCTCACGTTTTAATAATCCAAAACAACCTCCAATGTCCCGCTTCCTCCTCTGTCTCGTCGGCCTTCGTAAACGCGAGTGATATTTGGGTGACTTGAGAGGTATTTACGGAGAAAGGGCTTGATGACAGGCATGCCTTTGGCAGAGTGTAGGCCTTTGCCAGTTATGAACAGGACCTTGGTTAGTTTGCGTTGTTCGCACTCATCTAGGAAATCATCGGCCAGGGCTTTTATGTCTTGGGGTCGCAGTGGGCCGCGATTATGAAAATCAAACTCAGCTTGGGGTTTGCTTAAGTTGTCGTATTTGTTCGTCTTTTGAGGACGTTGTTTTTTTCGTTTGGCCATGTGGGGAGTATATCAGGCCTTTTAATTGCTTCGAAGCGCTTCTTGAATCATTTTGCGGCGGAAGGGGAGTTCTTTGATAAATTTAAGCACGGAATGAAGTTCGGATTTAGAAATTTCAAGGGAGCGGACGTCGCGCGAGATGATGCGGCCGTCAGTTTCGGCGCGTTGGGGGCGTTTTTCAGGTTCTAAAATTTCGAAACGAATATGACTGTTGTCAGGAACTACTAGGCTGGAAACACTAGAAATAAGCCCAGTAATTTGTAGAGTGCTCATGGCAGTTGCTACTTTGCCGCCAGCGGCGAGATTGTAGGCGGTAGAGCCTTGGGGTGTGCAAACTAGCATTCCGTCACCCATGGCTCTTTCGGCAATGGTTTCATTGTTTAGGATGATGCGCATGGCCGCGGATTGAGCAGCCTCACGGACAGTGTTAATGTCATTAAAAGCAAGGATCTCTTGGGTTTCGTCAGAGCCATTTAATATGGAAGCTTGAAGATAGTGAAATTTTTGATCAATGGCAGTGCGGATGATCTCGAGTAAGGCGTCTGGCTCAAGATCAAGGACATCGTTTAAAAGCATTCCTTTGCTACGGGGATTGCCGGCTTTTATGCCAAAAATTGGCGGCAGGCCATTGTTGGGTATTTCTAAGCTGTGACGAGCTTCTTGTAGAGCAGTTCCGTCACCACCAAGAACAAGGCGAAGGTCAGCGTCTTGGCGATGTTCCGTTTCTGAAACTTCGGGTAATTCTAAAAAGGGTTGGATTTTTTCTCGGGCATCTTGGGCCAGCTCTGTTTGCCCGGTGATTACCTTAATATTTAAATTGGACATGGCGTTTTTGTTAAGGGGCACTTTTATTGTGATCCTTAAAAAAAGAGGTAAAAAGGGGTGGTTGACGAGGGTTTTGCGATTCGTTTTTAATCTGTTAAATAGGGTTGTGGGCAGGTTTTCGTCGTCAGTTAATTGACGACGGGCTAAAATCGTCGGTAGTTAGGCGCTTGACATCGCGGTAAAATTTACTATAATAAAACAGAATTAGGGTTTGGGGATTCTAATTCTAAAAAAAAATATTTATGAATACAGTTAGAAGCTTAGCCATGACGGCGGCGCTTGCTATGCCTGTCGATGCGATGGCTGATCATTGTGAAGAGCTTTCTTCTCAGGCTAATTGTGTGGAGGTTCAGGTTCCACATGGCGTAAGAATGCCAACCTCTAATTTTGAGGGTTTGACTGCGAGTCAGAGGTCTCGTTTGATTGATTCGCAAGCCAGAAATTGGGCTTTTATGAATTTAGTTACTATTCCATCGGTACGGCAGGGTCTGCATGATGTTAGCGTCCAAGATGGCACGGAAAATGTTCAAGTTTGTGCTGATTATCAGACTCACGATGAATGTCCGGGCTTGGTAAGTTTTGGAGAGTATGTTCATTATGAAGTTAAGCCAGAAAATGGTTATTGGATGAGATTGGAGTTAGCTTTTCCTCATCTGGTTGAGCCGGTTGATGGAGGTTATCAATTTTGGGCAATGCCTAGCGACCAGGAATGTAAAGATGCTGCTGGAACACAATTAATAACCGTGACTGCTCTTTCGGCTGATTCACAAGTGTTGGCAACTGGTTACTTAGGCGCAGATGAAGATGTGCACTGCGAGGATGGTTCGTTAGAAATTGCGATTGGTCCTTTTCAGGTGCGTTTGGCAATGTTGATTGAGAAAATTGTTCAAGAAGCAACCGCAGCGCAAATTGCTACTCAGCAAGTAGTTCAGCCAACAGAGGGTAAATAAATTATTTTTTAAAAATTATTAATATGAATACAATGCGAAATATAGTCATGGCAACAACTTTAGCAGCAGGTTCTCCTGCTCAGGCTGATGTTCTGCCAGCAGTTTCAACAACTCCTCCGGCCCGAAATTGTGTAGCTCTTGATGTTGCAGGTTCGGATTTTACGGATGGTCAGTTAATGGGTAGCGTGGAAGCTGGCCGAGTTTTTGATATGGAAAGATTAATGGTTTCTGGGCCCGTGGCTGATGTTAGCGCTGGATTACAAGTTGTTGATGGAAGTGATTTAGTAACACCTTGTCGTCCTTATTGGGAAGGAAAATCAGGACAAGGTTATAAGTTGTTAGAATCATGGGAGGGGAGGCTTGTAGAAGAAGCTCTGAATGGCTTTCAATTAAAACTGCAACCTACATGGTTACGTGATCTTAGTTTTGAAGATGGAGCGCAGCGTTTAGTGGTTGATACTCCTGGTAACCAATGTACTGATCCTGAGACAATTAGCTCTGGCAAGATGGCTTATATGGAACTTGAAGTTACTGGTCCAAATGGCCAGAAAAAAACTGCTTATCTTTCGACTGTAGGAGATGAATGGTGTACTGATGGTTCTGTTTTTGTGGCAACACAAGCTTTTCAAAGAGATTTTCGAAGAGTTGCTCTAGGTCTTTTGACAGAGGCTTTAACGGAACAAGTTTCTGGGCAAGTTCAAGTAGATCCTGAACGCTAATTATTCCTGTAAAACGTCCTTATATTCTAACTTGTAGATATACAAGAATGTTAGGGCTAAGGAGAGTAAATATGGCGCAATAATTAAACCAGGGAGGCCCATGGTGAAAATTCCACCAAGAATAGTTAGGAATGATAAAAGCGGATGAATCCGGGCGCTTTCACCGATCACAATTGGTTTGATAAAATTATCTACTGTCCCAACCACAAACATTCCCCATAGTACTAAGAAAATTCCAGCTACCCAGTGTCCGGTAATAAACAAAATAATAGCAGCCGGAATCCAGATTAAGGTGGCTCCTACATAAGGGACAATGGAGAAAAAAGCCATGATTGTGCCCCAAAAGGCAGCATTTTCAATGCCGGCCAGAGCAAAACCAACACCGCCTAAAAATCCTTGAGCCATGGCAGCACCGAAAATTCCATAGAGAATCCCGCGGCTCATAGCTTGAAGTTTGTCGAAAAGAATGGTGCGGTATTTGCGGGCGACGGGTATGAGCTCTTTGAATTCATGAATAACTTTGTCTCCGTCGCGTAAGAAGAAAAATGTTGATAGTAAGAGTACAAACAAATGAAAGGCCAGAACAGATAGAGACTTGGCAAAAGAAGTGGTTTGTTCCACTAGAAATTGGCTCACGTTTTGGACAATTGTGGTGGCAAATCCAACTACATCTTCCATTTTGATAGGAGCAAATTCGCTGGCTTGTTCAATGTATCTGCCAACAAAACTGTTTTCGATTTTTTCGGGGATTAGCTGGACGTCAGAGAAAACATCGCCAACATGTTCTTCGACATAAGAATAAGTATCAATTGCCTGATCAGTGATATAAGAAGCAAACCAAGTTACTGGCGCTAGAATAATTCCTAAAATAATAACAAAACTTAAGACGCTAGCAATGGTGCGTTTTTTTACTAGTTTTAAAATACGGCGATGAATAGGGTAAAAACTGGTGGCAATAACTGCTCCAATAACAATTGAGGGCAAGAAAGGTGAGATAATCCAAACAACGGTAATAAGCAAAGCAATCAGCCCGGCTAAGATGAAATATTTGGGAATGTCTTCGAGCACTACATGTGTATCGATTTTTGGTTTGGGCTTTTTAGTTGAACGTTTTTTTGGAGGCATTTTAGATAAGTTAAATCAATCTTTATCTTAGAGCTCTATGGGAAATATATCAACTACTGCAATCCCCACATTTTGGCTGCAAATTATTCAGCCTTTCTTAACGTATCTTAATTTGATATGTTTCGTCAGTCTTTATAATTTTCGCTCAAAATGTGGGGATTTCGTGACGATGCTCTATCTCCCATAGAGCTCTTAGACAAAAAGGCGCCTTAAGGAAAGCGCCTTCTTGGAAGTTGTTTTTAGTAAGTGTAGTAACCGTTGTTGTTGAGTGAATCTAACTCTTGGCCAGAGCCACTTGGATGTTGAACAGAAACTTGTAAATCATCACCAGATTCGATTAAGGCAAATTCTTCGTCGGTTAGTTCGGCGGTGAAAGTTTCACAAGTGTTGTTTTCGGGAAGGGTGATGCCAATAGAGGTATCTATTTTCCCAGAAACAAAGAAAGTTATAACAGTTAATTCATCGCCAAAAGTTCCTAGAGCACATACTTCTACAGCGATGTCTTGGTCGTTAACAGTAAGGCTAGCAAGCTCTACGTCAGGATAAATAATGTAAGTAGTGGTTGTTTCGTTACCGTTTGCTTCGGCTGTTAATTCATAGTCAGAAAGTGGAATAATTAAGCCAAAATCAGCAACATTTACAGAGGCAGTGTCGCAAGCACCATCAGCAACAGTTACGCTGGCTGTTTGTGAAAGACTGTTGGTGGTAAAAGTCACTTCTGTGGTTGAAGTGGCGCCACTAGTATTACAAACTTCAGTGGTAAAGGTTTCATAATCACTGCTAATATCTGCGTTTTCAACTGATACTTGGTAAGGCATTTCAAAATCATAAGTTCCATAGTATTCAGTGTTGCTGAGAGCAGTATACATTTCGCTACCACTCATACCGTCTTCACTGGCCGCGATTTTAAAAGTAAGAATGTAGTCGTCTCCTTCGGTTAGGCCAAATTCGAAAACAGTTTGAGTTGAGGTTGTGGTTTGGCAAGATTCTCCAGATATAAATGAATTAGAGAAATTATTGTGAGAACCGCTAGGTCCGTTATTAACTTCAAAATCTAAAATAAATCCTTCGGTGTCAGCTGTGGAGCCACTGCGACAAGCTTCAGCGAAAAAATATTCGCCATCAATGCCAACGTCAGTGACAGTGTAATTAAGTGAGCTGTCAGAATCCCCCTGTAGTCCGCCGTGACGGCGAGGATTTCTAGAGGTAGGTACGTTTTTATTGGTTGTTCCTCTTGGGTTTTGTCCTGATAGATCAACAACGCTTGAGTTCTGGTCAAGAGTTAGATCTACCTCGGATGTTGTAGGAGAAAATGAACCTAAAAAGTTAGTGGTGTTACCTAGTACCACTGCAATTAAAAGAGTGCTACCGGCAATTCCACCGGCTAGCCACCATTTTTTCTTGTTTTCCATGAGATAAGGTTAAAGGAATAATTTGTGGGGTGGCTGATTAGATTAACGAAATTTAGTTGGCATTATTACATGTTTTACCA
>CAXCBS010000023.1:0-12517 GCA_963980845.1 uncultured Candidatus Peregrinibacteria bacterium
TAAGCTTGCGCCGATACTATCGTCCCCGCTGCTACCTTTCACGACTCTGTTCGGTATGGAAAGAGGTGGTACGATAGCGCTCCAAAGACCGGATCACCATATTAACATATAGCTCCTTGAAAGTGAAGAGAAAATTTTGATCTTGTATAGCCAAGTAAAGGTCTATTTTCGTTTGACCGATTAGTACAGTTAGGCTTAAATCCTCACGGATCTTCCACCGACTGCCTATCACCTAGTAGTCTCCTAGGGGTCTTCATTCTAGAATAAATTCTAAAAAGGGATTCCTTATCTTGGGATTGGCTTCCCGCTTAGATGCTTTCAGCGGTTATCTTAAACCAGTGTAGCTACCCTGCGATGCAACTGATGTTACAACAGGAACACTAGGGACTGACTCAACCCGGTCCTCTCGTACTGGGGTTAAATTCCCTCAAGAATCCAACGTTGACTGCGGATAGAGACCGAACTGTCTTGCGACGTTCTGAACCCAGCTCACGTAGGGTTTTAATGGGCGAACAGACCAACCCTTGGAAGCTTCTTCACCTCCAGGATACCCTGAGCCGACATCGCTCTAATCTAAATATTTCTAATTAGCCTGACTATACCATCATCCTAAAGTCAAATTAGGACACTAACGTTTGATAAGTGTTATAAATTTTTAGATTTCTCTAAAGAACATCCTATCTCATTCTCTTCGAATTCACTTCGAAGGAAATCAGTCGATACGGGGTTATATCGGAAACTTATATTGCAATTCTGGTAATACAAACTGTTGAATAATCTTCTTCAGTTTTTTTGTATCAGTAACCGAAAATCTTAATCTAAGATAAATTTTATCCTTATCAAGATTTGGTTTAATTCCAAATTGTTTTTGCAATACTAATTTTAAGTAATTTTGATCACTTAAACTAAATTGTTGAGTGTTTAAATAGCAGCTATTTCTTGATTTCGAACCATCATCCATAAACCATACAGCTAAAGAAAAAGGGTTTAATTGTAAATCTCTAGGAATTACTTTTTTTCCTTCTTTGTAGTATCGATTATAAAATCTAGTAAATTGAGGTAAGCTTCTGGTAAAAAACCGGTAACCTACCCTCCCTCCATTACCCTTATAGGGTTTTGGAGGAGTCAAGACATAATCTTTAAGTAATTGATATTTCCAATCAACATACTTTTTTTGATTAATGCTATGTGTTATTTGAAGATGAGCATTCGATTTACATCTCATGTATCCATCTCCTAATAAACACCCTTCAATCAATGACTTTTGAATTTCCAATAAACTTCCCACGGAATTACCATCTTGCATTTGGTTCATTATAGCAAGGAAGGTTTCTCCGTTATGAGTTAGTTTTCGTTCTATTCCTTAATAGAACACAGCACTCTGACATTACCATCAGAGGACCCCGATGTTGAGGTAGCGAACCGCACCGTCGCTGTGGACGCTTGGGTGCGACTACTCTGTTATCCCCGGGGTAGCTTTTATCCGTTAAGCCCGATGCATCCCACGATGCATTCGAGGATCACTAAGGCCAGCTTTCGCTTCTGCTTCACTTGTAAGTGTCACAGTCAAGCACCCTTATGCCTTTGCACGTCCAGTACGATTTCTATCCGTACTAAGGGTACCATTGCGCGTTTGCGGTACTTTTTAGCAAACCACCTCCCCAGCGAAACTACCTCCCAGACACTGTCCCCGACTCCGTTTCCAGAAGTCATGAGTTAGATTTACCTAAAATAACGAGCGGTATTACACTGGCGGTCCAACATAAAGTTGAACCTCCCGCCTATCCTAGACAATCATAAAAAATAAATCAGTGCCAAGTCGTAGTAAAGCTCCACGGGGTCTTTTTGTCCTGCAGTCAACAGGCCGCATCTTCACAGCCATTGCAATTTCGCCGGATCAATGGTCAAGACAGTTATCAAGTCGTTACACCTTTCGTGCGCGTCGGAACTTCAATTTTATCCATTATTACTAATGGTTCAGACTATACTTTCATTTTGTTATATAACTTAGAATTTTAAGTTTTAAGTATCGCCGTGCTCCAACTCCATTCATTTTATAAGCTTGATTAATTATTTTTATCAATCCTTGCTTTTTTAAATGTTTACCTTCAAAAATCATCAAACAAATTTTCTTAAAAATTTTGTAATCATTAATCTTTGAGGATTGTAATGGATATTTGTCAAAAAAAGGTATTACAGTTTCCATTAAGTCACGTATTGATCTAACTTCAAATTTAAGTGTTTGATCAGATTTATTAAATCTAACATCACCGCATTTGAGTAAATCTCTAAATAAATGTAATGGTTCTGCTCTATCTTTTCTTTGAGCAACAGCAAAACTTGGTCTAACTTCAACTCCAATGTTAAGTTTTTTTCTTGGAGAAAAGCTAATAATAAAGCTTCCCTCTCCATCTGTGTATCCTGATAGATACCAACTTAACTGTTTGTTATTCATATCAAAATGCTGACGTGTGATAAGTGTTATAAATTTTTGGATTCTCCAAAGAACATCCTATCTCATCCTTTCGGAATCAGTCGTTACGGGGTCATGAAAATAAATTATTTTCAGAGGACTTCCCTCGGTACCACCTCCATGTTAATACGAAATTTTAACGAAAGTCAATACTCTCGCTGAAGGCTCCACCGATATGAGTCAGTTTTTAACGTCGGGCTCGTTATATCCCTTACCCGACAAGGTACTTCGCTACCATAGAACAGTTCACTTTTGTTACTCCCTAACGGGGGTGCGAACATTTCTGTCACACTCTCTATGTCTCCATAAAGGTCGGACTATATCATCTCCCTTTCGGGGTCTGGCGTATAGTCTCTGAGGATTCTAAAACATTTTTAATCGTATATTTTCTCGTTCTTCCCTTTCCTTCATTTAAACTTTCTCTCAATTTTAATAATTTCTTAAAACCTTCCGGTTTTAAATGTTTTTTCTCAATCATTAATTTTGCAATTCGTTTAAATATAGAAAAGTTTTTCTTTTTATTTTTAGATAAAAACTTATACTTTTCAAAAAAAGGAATAATCACTTCCATAATCATTTTCGGATTAGTTACATCATAAGAATGCAATCCATCTTTTCTTTGTTTAATAATTCCACACTTTAAATGTCTCTTCATTAAACTTAAAATTGTTTTCTCTCTTTGAGAAACATTAAAAGATAAAACTGGCTGCCATCCTACTTTGTAGTCAGACTTTTTTCGAAGTGAAACATTAAAGCTTCCTTCTCCATCAACAAAGCCTGAAAAATACCACCCCCAATGACTTGGAATATTTATTTTACTCATGTTCTAGTCTTTCCTGCTGATTGTCTCTATTCATTTGATTTTCACTCTGTTATTAGTATAACAGCAGTACAAATGACCTGTCAAGAGTTTCCAGCATATAGCCAGATTTTACAACTACAAAATGTTTATAGTTACTGCTGCCGTTCACCGGGGCTTCGATCAAAGGCTCAATCCGAAGATGTCACCCTCTCAATTAACCTTCCGGCACTGGGCAGGTTTCAGCCCATATACCTAAGCTTACGCTTTTGCATAGACCTGTGTTTTTGATAAACAGTCGCTTGATAATCGTTAGTTGCAACCCACATACCAAAAAGGTAGTGGGTAGGGAATCTCTCGAAATTACTCCCAGCTTGTTTGCCTAGTTCCTTAACCATCGTTCTTCCGCCTGCTTTGGTCTACTCAACCTGTCCACCTGTGTCGGTTTGTGGTACGGACTCTCTACACTCTGATTGCGACGCTTTTCTCGAAGACTTAACCCAGTCGAATTTATTACCAAAAGGTAACATTTTCATCAAGACTCGCCGTCATTTCTACGGATTTTCCAATAGAAACTGACTTGCCTTTTAAACGCCAAATCAATAAGGCGCTCGACTTATCAAATCCCGTCCCGCCCCAATTCATAACGATTGTAGAAAGGTACAGGAATATTAACCTGTTGTCCATCGACTACCCCCGATTAAATCGGGGCTCGCCTTAGGACCGACTAACCCTACGCCGACGAACGTTGCGTAGGAAACCTTGGACATTCAGCATTAAGGATTCTCACCTTAATCTCGCTACTCATGCCAGCATTCTCACTTCTAGGCGCTCCACAAGACTTTACAATCCTGCTTCACTGCCCCTAGAACGCTCCCCTACCCCTTATGTAAACATAAAGTCTTAGCTTCGGTACACTACTTGATCCTCGATAAATTTTCGGCGCCGCTTTCCATCGACCAGTGAGCTGTTACGCTTTCTTTAAAGGATGGCTGCTTCTAAGCCGACCTCCTGGCTGTTTAAGGACCGCGACTTCCTTACAAACTAAGTAGTGATTTAGAGACCTTAACTGAAGATCTGGGTTGTTTCCCTCTAGCACCTGGAGCTTAGCCCCCAGGCGCTGACTCCCTAACATGAACTGATGGTATTCGGAGTTTGCGTGAGCATTAGAAAACAAGTTCCCAATGCCCAGACAGTGCTCTACCCCCACCAGCCTAATTTAGAGGCTATACCTAAATATATTTCGGGGAGAACCAGCTATCTCCGGGCTCGATTGGCATATTACCGCTATCCACAAGTCATCCCAAAGATTTGCAGCTCTTACGGGTTCGGGCTTCCTTCACGAAATTAATCGGAACTCACCCTGCTCATGGATAGATCGCCCGGTTTCGGGTCCTTTGTCAGCTACTTAATCGCCCTTTTAAGGCTCGCTTTCACTACGCCTACGCAATAAAATTGCTTAAGCTTGCAGCAAACAAAGACTCGCCGGCTCATTCTTCAATAGGCACGCCGTCAGTCCGTAAACGGACCTCCGACTGTTTGTTAGCAAACGGTTTCAGGTACTATTTCACAGGGTCATCGACCCTTCTTTTCACCTTTCCCTCACGGTACTTGTTCACTATCGGTATGTATTAGTATTTAGTCTTGGAGTGTGGTCACCCCGGCTTCCCACAAGAGTTTGCCGTCTCTCGTGGTACTCAGGAATCTCCTAAGGTTGCATTAAGTTTTGTATACAAGGCTTTCACTTACTTTGGCCAGCGATTCCGCGCTGTTCTACTACTTTTTGCAATCCTATATTGGAGTCCTACAACCCCATACATAAATGCATGGTTTGGACTGTACCGTTTTCGCTCGTCGCTACTAACGGCATCTCGATTGATTTCTTTTCCTTCAGGTACTTAGATATTTCAGTTCCCCGAGTTCCCCCCTCAATAAATTGAGGCAACTTTGATTCCTCAAAGCTAGGTTCCCCTATTCGGACATCGTCGGATCAATGCTTCTTGACAGCTCCCCGACGCCTTTCGTGGCCTGGCACGTCCTTCTTCGGCTAATACATCCTAGGCATCCACCGATTGCTTTAATTTGAATAGACCTTTTTTAACCCTGACAATTGTCAGGACTAGCACTTGGCTATAAAGATCGTGTTTCTCTTCACTTTTCAAAGGGCCAGTGGCTTTTAAGACAGCCAATTTCAAGGTCAATTCTTCTAACCTCAAAACTTGTCATCTTTTCCGCCTTGCTTGCCCCGCATAGCTTTAGCGACGTGGGGTGGACCGAGGGAGACTCGAACTCCCGACCCCTACATTGCAAATGTAGTGCTCTAGCCAACTGAGCTACCGGCCCAAGAAAAAATCTCCCTTTAGGGAGACTTAAAAACTAAACGCTAATGCCTATTAAATCAACACAATAAACCCCTTAATTCAAGTTTTTTGTTTGTTTGTAGGTTTAGCATTTATTTAAATTTTCTCCCTAAAATTGGCAAGAGGTATAGTAACACTCCTCCCACTCGAAGTCAACTCTTGTCAACTTCAATTATTTGTGGGCTTGCCAGAACTCGAATCTGGGACCTCTGTCTTATCAGGACAGCGCTCTAACCAACTGAGCTACAAGCCCGCAACAAACTCTTATTCTACCACAAAAATGTCTTATTTCTCTTGCAGAGTACCACCTGGCCAACTCTTATCACTAGATAAAGTTCCACTACAGTCCTCACTTATACCAATTAAACGTGGTGTCTTCGTCGTTCCAGCACTACCATGATAATTAACAATTGGTGTCCCCACCTTTGTTGTTCCATAAACCACACATGAACCATCATCATTAAACACAGTAATTCCAGTAGAAAGAACTACTATTGTACCCGGATCAGTATTAACAATTTTTCCCCTAATAGGTTTTAATTCCTCAACAACTTCATCACATTTGCTAAAACAAGTAGGCGGAGGAACAGTGCTTTTTAAGTTATCACTACCTCCATCTTCAAGCTGGCAGGCAATAGAAGCAACAACTAAAGTAGCCAAAACTCCCCGCAACTGACGCTTAACTTGTGCAAGCCTAATCTCTGTTTGTCTAGAAGGTTTATCTTTCCTAAATTTGTTATCTCCCTCATTCATAGTAATAAAAAAATCTAGGCAAAACCTAGACAACATAATTTATACTATACACATTATATGCGTAAAATAAGTAATTGTCAATACTATGGGTTATTAACCCAATCCACAAAATATCCCGCCTTGATGGCGGGACCTAAATATAGCAGCTGTTGTTCCGTAACCTAACAGTGTTCGGAACCTGCTCATTAATATGTCAAAATAAGGGGTGGTAGAAAGGATCTCGTTTTTTATTCAGGTTGATCTCCTGAGAGGCTAAATTAGCTCCTTAGAAAGGAGGTGATCCATCCGCTCCTTCCAGAACGGATACCTTGTTACGACTTCACGCTGATCGCCGACCTTACCTTAGTACTTAGCAACCTAAGCCCTTCGGGCACTGCCGACTTTCCTCATGTGACGGGCGGTGTGTACAAGAAATGAGAACGCATTCACCGCGGTCTGCTGACCCGCGATTACTACCAAGTCCGACTTCATGTGGGCGAATTTCAGCCCACAATCTGAACTGAGGGGGGGTTTGAAGGATTAGCTCCCCATTACTGGTTCGCAACCCGCTGTCCCCCACCATTGTAGGATGTGTGTTGCCCTGGATGTAAGCGCCGTGCTGACTTGACGTCATCCCCTCCTTCCTCCCGGCTTGTAGCCGGGCAGTCTCGTATGATATGTAACATACGATGGGGGTTGCGCTCGTTGCGGCACTTAAGCCGACGCCTCACGGTACGAGCTGACGACAGCCATGCAGCAGCTGTCACTGGTGTCTAAAAGAAAAATCGTGTTTCCACAATCGGTCACCAGGATGTCAAACCCAGGTAAGGTTCTTCGCTTTGTATCGAATTAAACCACATGCTCCCCTGGTTGTGCATTTCCCCGTCAATTCCTTTGAGTTTTAGCCTTGCGGCCGTACTCCCCAGGCGGTCCACTTAACGCGTTAGCTTACGACAGTCCAAAATACATCAGACCATCTAGTGGACATCGTTTACGGCTTGGACTACGCGGGTCTCTAATCCGCTTTGCTCCCCAAGCTTTCGTTCATCAGCGTCAGTAAATTCCTAAAGGCCTGCCTTCGCCCTTGGTGTTCTTTTCGATATCAACGGATTTCACCCCTACACCGAAAATTCCAGCCTTCCCGAAATTACTCAAGTTTAGCAGTATGACTAGCAGTTCTTTGGTTGAGCCAAAGGATTTCACTAATCACTTACTATACCGCCTACGATACTCTTTACGCCCAATAAATCCGGATAATGCTTGCACCCTACGTATCACCGAGGCTTCTGGCACGTAGTTAGCAGGTGCTTTCTAGAGGGGTACCGTCATTATCTTCCCCCTCCACAGCGGTTTACGACCCGAAGGCCTTCGTCCCGCACGCGGCGTCGCTGCGTCAGGCTTTCGCCCATTGCGCAATATTCCCAGTTGCTGCCACCCGTAGGTGTAGGCCCCGTGTATCAGTGACCTTGTGGGGGGTCATGCTCTCACACCCCCTACCCGTCATCGCCTTGGTAAGCTTTTACCTTACCAACAAGCTGATAGGATATAGGCTCCTCCCTCGACGGCCAGTTACGACCTTTGCTCCGTAGAGATTATGCGGTATTAACCCAAATTTCTCTGGGATATTCCCCATCAAGGGGTAGATTCCTATATATTACTCACCCGTCCGCCACTAGCTAGTAAACTAGCTCGTTCGACTTGCATGCTTAAGGCACGCCGCCAGCATTCATCCTGAGCCAGGATCAAACTCTCAAAAAAATTTGATTGCTCAATAAATTGACTTTCTACCACTTCTTAAATTGACAATTAATTTAAGTAAGTTATTCTCTTTTCAAAGTGCTAAACAAAAAAATCCGCCAGTTAGCGGATTTAAACCCCACTCAACTGGTAGCTTCTTCATGTCATAATCATGTATTATAACAATAATAACTATCTAGTCAACCTAAAAAAACCTTAATCCAATGATCAAGCTTAAAAAAATTGCCAGTCTCAGCCTCAGCCTCGCCATTATTCTTCTCACTTTCCCAGCTACTGCCATCTTGGCTTCATGGAACTCTCAACCAGACAGCCTCCTCTATCCCATTAAAAGAGGTCTAGAAAAAACTGCCATCGCTCTCACCCCTGAGTCTCTCCTTAAAACCAAGCTTCACTTTGCCTTTTTAGATAGAAGAGCCACAGAAGCTAGTGTGGCCCTCATCCAACAATCTTCAAATCAACAAGTTTTAGATGACATCGTTACCGAAGCCAAGGCCGCTCAAACATCTACTATCAAACTTAAATCTCCAGATCAAAAAATTTCCGCCAGTTTAGAACTTATCAAAAAAGTTAATCAAGTATCTGAAAAACTTGATCAAGCCCAACCACTCACCACCACTCCCCCTCCAACTCCAACTCCAACTAAACCTCAGCCAAGATCAATCAACTTACCCGCACCCATCCCCTCACCCATCCCTCAAACACCTTCACCTAGTCCTTCCCCTAATCCTTTACCAATCATAGATTCATCTCCCTCTCAATCCATCACCCAAACCCAAGTCCAACTCGATCAAATAGTTACCAGTCTAGAAACTCAATTGTCTGATCAAAAACTAACCAAAGAACAACAAGAAAAATTTGAAGAACTCAAAATTATTAAAGTTAAACGACCCCAACCTGAAACTGGAAACAAACGAAAACCTCAACCACCATCAGACGAAAAAGTAGAAAAATACAAAGGGGTTCAGTGTTGGAATAGAGCTGGAATTGACAATGAAAAGTTAGTTTGGTCAAATGGTTGCCGTGGTCGCATACATAATGGAGCTTGTACAATGGCAATAGTTCCCTTAAATGAGTCAGAAATATCACAATACAATCAGTGGCTTGCCAACGGCAAACCAGACATCCCCGGTTGCAACTAATCCTCTTTCAACCCCCAATCACCCCACCCCCCAAACACTCAAAAACAGTAGGAACGGTTCCTACTGTTTTTTTATACAACACCGCCACTTGCCCCGGCGCCACCCCAAACACTAAAAGAAATTAAAACGACAACAACTAATCTTTAGCTAAATAATAACCCTCTAAATCAAGTAATCCCAAACGACCATCATCTAGATTAAACAAACTAGCTGCTCTACTATCCTCTGTAAATGGTAATTCTCCAATCTTAATTCCTAATTTTCGTAAACAAGCCTTCACTTTAAAAAAATCAGAATAATCCGCCACTTCCGGTAAATTTTGATCATTTATTTTAATTGGTAAATTCTCATAAATTATCCACCTTCTTCTTAAATCATTTGTTACTACCCTTGCTGATGTATCTACTTTCCTACTAATAATAAATCCTAGAGGTTTTTCCACAACTACATCCAGATCATGAAGTGATAATAAAGCTTCTTGGCACTTTGTAGCCATTTGTATTTCTTGTAATACTGAAACCAAACCCCGGCTTTTTCTTAAATCATCTGCCTGATTTAAAATATCAACTGTTCTATTTTTTTCTCTCACCCTAGTGTACCAAGATGCATAAGTCTTCTCTTTAGCCCAAACTTGACGCTCTTCCCAAGCACCACCAACTTTTAACCATACATTTCCAAACCACTTTTTTCTCCTTTGATGTCCAATAATCTCACTTCCCCTCTCAACTTTCTCAAATAAATCAGAAAAAACAACTATCTGGTCTGCCCCAAAAACACTATCAACTCCCACCGACCCTACCTCTGTTTGTTGAATAATCATTCTCCCTGACAATTCCAAATTTAAATAAGCATTCATGCTCTCTTTGCTAGTCATCTTCCCCCCCCAATCACCCCACCCCCCAAACACTCAAAAACAGTAGGAACGGTTCCTACTGTTTTTTTATACAACACCGCCACTTGCCCCGGCGCCACCCCAAACACTCTCTCTTTCAAACTCACTCTCAAAGTCTCCCCTCTGGCGGGAATACAGGGCTCAACCACACACTTTACCAACTTCCCCCCATGTCTAATCCTCACCAAAAATTCGAGGTTCGTAACCTCGAATTTTTTCCCAATAAAACTCCACTTCTCAACCTCAAAACTATCTCTGAATAATTCTTTTTTCTCCCCCACCACCAACCGATTCTTCTTTTTATCCTTACTCACCACAAACAATGGCTTACTCTCGCTTGTCTTCACCACCACTTCAAAACCATGCCTCTGTCCCACCGTATAAAACTCATAGCCTTTATGTCTCCCAATCACTTTATTCTTCAAATTGACCACTTCTCCTTCATGCTCTTTAATTCTAGTTTTAAGAAGCTCTTCAAAACTAATTTTATGTCCAATAAAGCAAATCCCACTAGTACTCTTTTTATCAAAAACATGAAGCCCCCTCTTCTTAGCCTCTTTCCTTACCTCCTTCTTGGTCATCCCCCCAATCGGAAACAAAACTTTTTCTAATTGTTCTGGTTTCAACATTGCCAAAAAATAGGTTTGATCTTTATGCTTATCTTTCGCCTGCAACAAACGGGCCTGCCCGCCTAAATGCATAGGCTTTTGGCGGGCAAAATGCCCCGTTGCGATTTTTTCAAAACCCTCACTTATCGCCCAATCCAGAAACATTCCAAACTTAATCTCTTTATTACAAAGCACATCCGGATTCGGTGTTCGCCCTGCTTTCACTTCTTCAAAAAACCAATCCATCACCTTCTCTTGATACTTTTTTTTCAAATCCAACACCTTCATCGGAATTCCAAGTTTCAGCCCCACCCTCATCGCATCTTTCCGATTCTCATCGACTCCGCACCCCGGCAATCCCCAACAATCCAAGTACACCCCCGTCACCTCATGCCCTGCCTCCACCAACAAACTAGCCGCCAACGACGAATCCACCCCTCCAGACATTCCCACCGCTATTTTCAAACTTCTATTCTTCATAGTTATCCGCTTTCTACCAATAACCAAAGGGTGAATACCCTTTGTCGAAAATCTTTGCAAGCTTTACCCAGCGAATGCCGGGCAGACATTCCAACTGCAATTTTCATATAGCCGTATTTTACCAATCTTTGTATAATTTGCCCTATGAAGATTAATATCGACAACGCCAACGCCCTCATCTTGCTTGATGCCGCCAAAACTCTTGGTATTAAAACAAAAATTATCCAACCCAATCCATTTATTATCGAGTTTACCAAAGGAAAAAATTCTCACCTCATCCGCTCCAAATCTTTCAACTTAAATACTTCTCAAAAAGCCCTTGAAATCTCCAAAAATAAATCTCTCACTTCTCAAACTCTGGCTCGTTCTGGCCTCCCCGTCCCCCATCACGCCACCGTTACTTCTCCTCTAAATTATCCAGATGTGCAGATCCCCTTTCCTCAAGTTATCAAACCAAGTACCGGCGAAAAAGGTAAGTATATTTTTTTAAATATCCAAAAGCACCATCAAGGCCAAAAAGCTATCGATCAAGTCCTCTCCCACTACCCGGAAGCCATCGTTGAAACCTTTCACCAAGGCGATGACTATAGATTTTTATGCCTTAACTTCAAGCTCATTGGCCTAGCTAGACGTGACCCCCCTACTATTACCGGCAACGGCCAATCCACCATTCGTCAATTAATCGAGGCAGAAAACCAACGCCGCTTAAAAGCCAATCAAAAAGCCGGCCGACGGCTTTTAAACCGCATGCGCAACTGGCCCCGCCTCGACTTTAATTTACACCTGCAGGGTCTCTCCCTGCAGGCTGTCATCCCCAAAAATAAAACGATTCAACTCTACAAAGTCCCCAACTTCTCTACCGGCGGTTCAGTCAAAACTATTGATATCAGCACCATCCACCCATCTCTAGCTACTCTTGCCGAAAAAGTAGCCAAAACTATTGGTTTAGAAATCTGCGGCATCGACATGATCATCGGTTCCGAACTTCCAGTCCTCGACGATAGTCGGGACGATCCCGAAGGGCTAGTTCGGAACCTCAGGGAAAGTGTTGTAATTATAGAAACCAACTCCGACCCCGGCCTCCGCCTTCACGACTGGCCCAACCACGGTAAACCCCAACTCGTTGCTCAAAAAATATTACAATCTATCTTTAATCTCTGACTGATACACCTTCCTTGTATAAGTAACTCCCCTCCCAGACTCAAACCCCAAACCCTTCATTGTCTCGATCATTTTCTCTCTCGCATTCATCTCAAAGGGAATCACTATTTTAGAA
>CAXCBS010000024.1:0-12356 GCA_963980845.1 uncultured Candidatus Peregrinibacteria bacterium
CAGACAACATACTAAGTTTAAGGATTTTAATTCGAGTATAAACAGAACGATGTCCCTGAACTCGTTCGTAACGTTTTTTTGGCTTCATTTTGAAAATGCGTAGTTTTTCGCCCTTTTCTTCGCCCATAACTCGAGCCTCAACCTTTGCCTTATCAAGGAAAGGAGTCCCAATTTGGACTTTTTTACCATCATCTTCTCCAACTAATAGCACTTTTTCGATCATGAAATTTTTACCTTCTTCCATATCTAGACGGTCGACGAGAATTTCGTCTTTTTCATTGACCACGTATTGGGTAGACCCGACCTGAACAACAGCGAACATAATTAAAACTTTTAAATTTGCCTACGCAAAGTACTTAGTTTAATAGAAAAAAGCAAGTGATTTTATGAAGAAAATTGGTTTTTTGCCTCCTCAACGCCTTTTTTAAGAGCTAAAACCACAGCCTCAGCGCAATTTGTAACCATTTCTTTTAATTCCGCCATTTCTTCTGTTCGAAAAGGCGACAAAACAAAACTAGCGGTGTCTTGCTGCGCTGGAGAGCTTTCCCCACGGCTTTCTACCCCCAATCTAAATCGTGCCAATTTTTCAGTCCCTAAATTAAGCACTACTGACCGCATTCCATTATGACTTCCCGCTGAGCCATCCTCTCGTATCCGAAGTTTTCCAAGCGGTAAATCAATATCATCATACAAAACCCAAACATCCTTATTTGTAATCTTATAAAACTGTTTAACAAGCACAATCGCCTCCCCCGATAAATTCATGTAAGTCTGCGGTTTGATAATAACAACTTTTTCCCCATTAAAATCCCCTCTCGCAATCTCGGATTTAAACTTTGATTCATTACGAAAACTCCCGATTTTCAATCGTTCCACTAAAATGTCGGCCGCGATAAACCCCGCATTATGACGAGTTTTTAAATATTTAGAGCCCGGGTTTCCTAAGCCAACGATCAGTTTCATACTAGAGTCAATTTTAGCAAACTAACCTGGAAACTCCAAATCTCTTTTTTCAATCCGAATTATGTCTCCTGCGTTACCTTCCTGCTTTCTAATTTCACGCATAATTCCCATTTTTTCCAAAACATCATAAATCCGCATTCGAGCCGAACGGTTTTCCATAGGCGACATAACCACAATTTGCTCAATTCTTTTGCCTTGAACTTCAAAAACAACTCCTTCATCAGATTCAATCCGTTCAACATTAAATTCTTTTGAACCTTTCTCAAGATGCGGACGGAATACACGATAACCAGCCTTTGGTTTTTCAGTAACTGTATCGGTTTTCTTAAGTTTTTGGACCTCATTCCATAAGCTAAGAACCAATTCTCTCAAACCCGCTCCAGAAACCCCAGAAATCGCAAATAAAGGCACACCTACCGGCAAACAAGGACGGAATTCATCCATGAGCATTTCTTTTGTCTCTTCATCAACCGTATCAATTTTGTTTATAACCACTACTTGTGGACGTTCCGCCAAAGATTCATCATATTCTTTAAGTTCATTACTAATCACCTTAAAATCCTGAGCCATGTCTTTAGCCTGGCAATCTACCATATGCACTAAAATTGCGGTTCTAGAAACATGCCGCAAAAACTCATCACCAAGACCTTTTCCTTGATGCGCGCCCTCAATTAATCCTGGCACATCAGCCACCACAAAAGTTTGCGCCTTATCTCCTCCCCAACGATTCAAATTAACTACTCCCATGTTGGGGATCAAAGTCGTAAAAGGATAATCAGCAATCTTGGGTTTAGCATCAGTAATATGCGCAATCAAAGTCGATTTACCAACCGACGGCAATCCAATAATTCCAATATCTGCCACCATTTGCATTTCAAATCTAATTTCCACTTCTTCTCCAGGCTCCCCTTTCTCAGCAAAATCCGGAGCTTGCCGCACACTACTTGTAAAATGAGCATTACCAAATCCTCCTCTACCTCCTCTAAGCAAAATAAAATCATCTCCCTCTTCCACCAAATCCACAATTAAATCCCCACGTTTATTATCATAAACCAATGTTCCCGGCGGCACATCCAGCACTAAATCCTCACCACGCCGACCAGCTTTATCAAAACGATGCCCATCAACACCAGGCTCTGCCTTAATTTGCGGACTATTTCGAAGGTCAATCAAACTGTTTATATTAGGATTCACCCGTAAAACAATATGACCACCACGTCCGCCATTACCACCATCAGGCCCACCGTGGGCCACCCATTTTTCGCGGCGAAAGCTTACAAAACCATCACCGCCTTTTCCGGCTTTTAAGGTTGCTACAACCTGATCACAAAACATAAAAAATCTCTTAAAGCATTGATTCTAAAACTGACTCAAATACGGAATAAGGCTGAGCCCCTTCCAATTTTTGACCATTAATAAAGAAAGTTGGTGTGGCTCGAACTCCAGCTGTAATACCATCACGCATGTCACCTTTAATCTCTTCTTGCACCTCTTCGCTCGCATAACAACTTTCAAATTCAGCAATATCTAATCCCAGCTCAGTTGCATAAGTAGCAAATAACTGATCGGCCTCAGGAGAAGAAGACCATTCATTTAGATTTACAAAAATCACATCCTGCATCTCATAATACATATCTTGATCACCAGCACATTCAGCCGCGGCCGCCGCTGGCATGGCATTAGCATGAAAAGTCAGTGGGTAATCACGATAAATAAATTTAACCTTGCCAGTATCAATGTAATTTTCTTTTAAGTCAGGGAAAGTAGAAACATGAAATCTCTGACAATAAGAACACTGATAATCACTAAATTCAATAATTTCAATCGGAGCGTTTACATTACCTAAAACAGAATCATCATCAGCAGTTACCTCTACCATCTCTGGCACAGTTTCCTCAACCGTATCGCCAACCTCAACCTCAATCACTTTGGTGTTTTCCTCTAAGGCGGCGATATCACCCATCAAAGCAGAGGGATTAGCCTGAGCAATAAAATAACCAACAATCACTCCACCAAGTACAAAAGTTGCGAATTTCCAAGAATTATTTTCCATATCAAATTAAGTTAAAATTGTTTTTAAAGATTATTAAGCGTGCTTTGCACGATATTTTTTACTGTTCCACCATCAGCCTGAGCACCAGCTTTGCCCATCACAGCACCCATGACCTTGCCCATATCACTCATACCAGTTGCTCCCATCTCCGAAACTGTTGCTTCTACTATTTCTCGGACCTTATCTTCACTCATCATTTCTGGCAAATACACCTCCAAAATTTCTAATTCTGCCTGTTCTGGGCCAACTAAATCATCCCGTCCACCAGCCGTAAATTGTTCAATTGAATCCTTACGTTGCTTGGCCTCTTTTTTCAAAATTCTCAACCAATCTTCATCCGTGGCTTCGGTCTTTTCTTTTCCAGAAACTTCAAATTTCCCAACCGCGCTTTTAAGCATTCTAAGAGTTGAAATTTTAACCGCGTCGCGAGCTTTCATAGCGGCAATTAGATCTGCTTGAATTTGTTCTTTTAAACTCATAGATAATTTCTAAAAATACGATTAACACCGGAATTCTCACATTTTAAACGAAAATTGTAAAGCAAACACTACCTAATTCTTATCACCTAGAGCGAAAACGTTGCTCTAATTGTTCAGAAGCAATCGCCCTAATTTCAGGATATCTCTCCCTCTCCTCCATCGCCTCTAACATCCAATCAGGCACATCATCCCTTAAAGCCAAAGCTTTTCTAACCTCAAAATCTGATTCGTAAGAATATAAAGTCATTAAGATAGATTCTGGCAATTCTGATCTCTCAACTAAACTAAGTCGGACTTTTTGATCAGAATCACGAGCAAGTATCGCCAGAATTTTCTCTGGTATACGGACTTCATTTTTATCAAGTAAACTCAGTTTATAACGAAAATCCTGATTCAAAACAATTCGAACCATTAACCTCATTTTTAAGGTTGGGTCCTCAACCCCAGCACGATAAGGGCACCCCTTCATAAATTCTGTATCCCGATATTCACGAGGACGGGCACAACTAGACTCAAAAATTTCATCTCCCTTAAAATAAACCATCACCTCAGGAATCAACCTTCCCCTATACTCACCTTCTTCAGTCATTTCATGAGGAAGCTGCGGAACAGAAAGATACTCGGGACAAGGAAAAAAAAACGTCTCTTCTCCTGGGGGCAAATTAGCCATTTTGGGGAAATTTAAGGATGGCTAAAACCATACCATAAAAAAATATTCAATCAAACAGATTTAATGCCTAGACCAAATAACCATAATAGGTTAGTCCTAACCCAAACACCATCCAGAGTAAAACCGCAAAAACAAACAACCATCTACATTTAACCATTTTTGAAGCGGTCTTGATCATCCAATCTGGGAAAAAGGCATAAAGAAGTCCTTTCAAAAGAATTGACCAACCTAAAATAGTAATAACAAGCGGCCATCCCCATTCCCATACATTATGAGCCAGAACAAGCGCCATACCAGCAACCATCATCAAAAGAACTGAAATGTGAATCAGTGCTCTATTATCAAAATCCTTAATAAGCTTTCCAAAAGTATCCATGTGAAAAGCGTAAGCCACACCTAAAACTAATAAAATCGGCCCAAGAAGTTGCGCCAAATAAACTGATTGTTCCATATTTTGAGAGGTTAAAAAATGAACAACCTATATTCTACTTGAACATCCGCTTAGAACGCAAGTTTTGCTGATACTTAAGAGCAAACCGATGCGCCTCATCACGCAACCTTCTAAGGAGCAATATCTCACCCGAATCCTGCGGCAAAATAATCGAAGTTTTGCGCCCTGGAACAAATATTTCTTCGTTTTTCTTAGCCAAACCAATCACTGGAATTTTAAGCCGCGCTTTTTTAAGAGCTTTCGAAGCCGCTCCAAGCTGTCCTTTCCCACCATCAATTACAAGCAATCCTGGTTTTTTGCTAAAAGACGCATCTTTTCCTCCTTTTTGAAAACGATAAACCAAAACAATCGCCTTTTCCGTTAAACAAGTCTCCTCACAATGCGTTATTTTACCCTTCATAAATTTAGGCACATCTTTTACATCATGAAATCCATTCCCTCTAAACCAATTTAATAATTTATGACACGGCACCGCATAGATTTTTCCTTTTCCTTGCTTAGCCATAAGCGCATATAACAAGTCACGAGCCAGCCCCTCGCCCCGATGTTTTGGATGAGTCCACAAAGAAGCAAATTCCGTCACATCTTTTTCCATTGGCTTAAGTCGCGCAATCCCTACAATCTTCTTCCGTTTTTCTGCAATTAAAAAATGGTGCTGATTTAGGTCCGCAGCATCCAATTTTTCATCTGCCAAAATCTTAGCAATTTTCGGAAGCTCTTTTTTCTTAGGTTTACGCAAATAATCTGGCGCTGTTTCAAGGTATTTAAGCCGACGCTCTAACACCTCGGACATAGCCTTAACATCATCGATTTTCTCCTGAACAGATCTCAATTTAAAATGACGATAATCTGTTTTTTTAGGAAAACCTTTTTCAAAAACCACCATACTCCCCACCGTTTCTGTCCCTCCTAAATGAGAAATATCATAACATTCCATTCGCCGTGGAATTCGCGGAAGTTTTAATATTTTCTTAAGTCCTTCCAAAGCCTTTTCCGGATCAAGACCCTCCCCTGCTTGCCATTTAACCTGCGAAGCCCGCGCAAAATTCTTGGCATTTTTCTCTGCTAAATCCAAAACTTTTTTATTATCACCTTTTTTAGGAAACAAAAATTTAACCTTCTTGCCGCTAAGCGAAGAAACCCACTCCTCCAATAAATCAGAATCTCCAAATTCCTCAGGAATCAAAATCTCTTTTGGGAAATCTGTTGTTTTTTCATAATACTGCTTCAAAAAAGAACTCAAAACTTCGGCATCAGTAAGTTCGGCTCCCGACTCAAAATCCACACCCTTAAGTACAAAATTCTCCTGATTTATTAGTTTTCCTTCTCTAAAAACAAACAACACCACATAAGCTGCCCCACCTTCAACTGCCACCCCAATCACATCGCGTGAAGTCTGATCAGGAGCTGCTACCCGCTGCTTATCCGAAAGACCTTGAATTGCCAGCAACCGATCTCTAAGCAAAGCTGCTTTTTCAAAATTCTTTTCTTGCGCCGCAACTGCCATTTCCGACTTAATGCCTTTTTCAACTTCTTCTGATTTCCCCTCAAAAAACTGAATAATTTGATCAATTGCTAGCCTATAATCCTCCTTTGAAACACTATGCACACACGTGCCAAAACAGCGTTTTTTATGATCTTTAATATCACGAACCGCCTTATCCTTAAGTTGAATAAAAAGCGGACAATGACGATAAGGGTAAGCTTTTTTCAAAACATCTAACACTTTTTTCAATTCAGAAACCGAAGTTTTAGGCCCAAAATACCGCGCACCGTCTTTTTCCAATCGGCGGGTAATTATTATTCTGGGATAATCCTCTTTTGTTGTCACCTTCAAATAAACATAGCTTTTATCATCCCTCATCATAATATTATAACGAGGCTCAAGTGATTTAATTAAATTAGTTTCAAGTAAGAGTGCCTCCAGCTCCGAACCCACCACCGTCACCTCAATATTCTCAGTCTTTTCAACCAGTTTCTGCAATCTTACAGAAGCATTTTTCTGCTTACGAAAATAAGAGGAAACTCTCTTTTTCAAATCAATCGCTTTACCGACGTAAAGCACGTTGTTTTGCGCATCCAGAAACCGATAAACGCCTGGAGAATGCGGAATATGAGCAATAATAGACTTGAGAGATGACACGAAGTCAGTATATCATTCACTCATGGACCCACAAGTGACAAAAAAAGCTTTCTCTTCAACTCGCCCTTCAACTCAACGCGATCGTACTTACGCTAAGATGAATTATAAGCAAGCCGTGCTGGCTACTTTGGCTTATTTTGATCAGTTCAAATACCCCCTCACTCTCGAACAAACTAAGAAATTCTTATTCCAACTTGAACCAGATTCACATCACGTTGAAATCACTTTAAACGAAAGCCAACTTATTAGACGACGCGGGTCATACTATCACCTCAAAAATGACGAAGATTACGTTGTAGATCGACATTTAAAATCCTTAGTTGCCAAAAGATTATGGCGCCGCGTAAACCGTTTTCGCCCAATTTTTGGCCTAATCCCCTACATAAAAATGATCGCTATTTGTAATAATTTAGCCTACAACAACACCAAACCTGGTAGCGATATTGATTTATTCATTATAACCAAGCCTGGCCGATTATTTATTAGTCGCCTTCTTGTAACTCTGTGGTTGCAGTTATTTGGCGTTCGTCGCCATGGTAATAAAATTGAAGGACGATTTTGCCTTAGTTTTTTTGCTACCGAAGAAAACTTAGATTTCACTCATATCAAAAAAGAGCCCCTGGACATCTATTTAGCTTATTGGTTTCAAACCTTACAACCTATCCAAGGTGACCGTGAAATTTACGAACAACTACTAAGTAAAAATGATGATTGGTTAAAACGTATTTTTGCCGGACCTATTCATCCTAATATACATCGGTTTCGCGAGGCGCCCTTTTGGGCGCGAGGACTTCGCCGTCTACAAGAGAAAATTCTCGACACCAAACTTGGCGACAAGCTCGAAGAAAAACTAGAATCCTGGCAAATTAAACGTGCTCAAATCAAAAGAGATTTCGTCGCTCAAGACAATCCAGAACACGGCATTATTATCTCTCGTCACATGCTTAAATTTCACAATCTTGACCGCCGCAAATTGTTTTACGAAAACTGGATTAAAACTCTTGAAAAGGTCTTACAAAAATAATTATTCCAATCGTCTCTCCCGCGATGATTTACGTTGGCGCTTAACTTTGTCTAATCCGATTTTAATCGCTGTCCCCTCAAATCCAAATTTTTCCCTAAGTCGGTTTTCCAAATATCGCATATAAGAAAAATGCATTTTCTGTGGGTTTTTCACTTTAAACAAAAATGATGGTGGGTCAATTCCTATCTGCTTAGCAGACATAACTTCTACCCGACGCATCCCCTTTCCTCCTGCTGGCACATGTTTTTCAATTGTTTCATCCAACCAAAACTGCAACTGTTTTTCATCAATTTCAGTCTTTCTTACATCATAAATCTTTTTGGCTAAATCCAAAATTGGGATCAAATTAGTTCTTTTTTTAGCTGAACTAAAAACAACTGGCGCCCAAGGCATAAAAGCCATTCTTTTTCGTAAAAGCAAAGCAAATCGATACCGCATTTTTTCCTGATCTTCGAAAGTGTCAATTTTATTAACCACCACAATCAACCCTTTCGATTGATCCAAAATAAACTCAGCAATATGCAAATCCTGCGCCCTAACTCCATCACTTCCATCCAACACTAAAACCGCCACATCTGTATCTTCAAGGGCTTGCAAACTACGCATAACACTATATTTCTCAATTCCCTTCTCAACTTTTCCGCGTCGCCGCACTCCAGCTGTATCAATCAACACAAATTGCTCATCATTACATTCAAAAGGCACTTCCACCGCATCACGTGTTGTCCCTGGAATACTAGATACAATCACTTTAGATTTTCCAAAAAGACCATTTATTATAGATGATTTACCAACATTTGGGCGTCCTACAAAACAAAGCCGCACACCAGGAGCGCGATCCTCTTCTTGCACCACCTCAAATCCTAATTCATCTAATTTATCATTAGCCAAACTCTTAAGCCCATCTAATCCAGTTCCATGAATAGCGGAAATTGCGACCGGCTCTCCAAATCCAAGTTCATAAAAATTATAAGTTTTTTCCTCTAAACGCGATACATGGTCACATTTATTAGCCACCATTACCGTCGCCTTACCAGATTTACGCAAAATATCAGCCGCATGAAAATCTGCTGCTGTTAAATCCGTGCGCACATCCACTACAAAAATCACCACATCAGCTCCCATAATTGCCGCCCGAGCCTGACTTTGCACATCCGATTCTATATCTCCATCAGAATCAATTTCTAGTCCCCCAGTATCAACCAACAAAACATCTTTTCCAGAAAAATCAGCCCGATGTGAAATCACATCGCGAGTCGTACCCGAAACCACCGATTCAATCGCGTGTCTTTTCCCAACTATCCGATTAAAAAGTGACGATTTGCCGACATTAGGCCTACCAACGATTGCCACTACTGGTAACATGTTCGTGTGTTATGCTAAAAATAAGCTTAAGGATACTAGCAAACTTAACTGTGATTTCCAATAACATAAAATGTATCAGATCAGAAATCGGCCCAAAAGTCGAGCTTGTGGCAGTTACCAAAAACAGAACTGCCACCCAAATTGAAGAATCTATTCAAGCCGGAATCACTATTATTGGCGAAAATCGCATCCAAGAAGCCGCCTCAAAATTCCCAAAACTTTCCTCCCCAGTCACCAAGCATTTCATCGGCCATCTCCAAACCAACAAGGTAAAACTAGCTGTTGAATTATTTGATCTCATTCAATCTGTCGACAGCCTTCGCCTCGCCCAAAAAATCAACCAAGAAGCCACCCGCCAACAAAAAACCATGCCAATTCTACTAGAGGTTAACATCGCAAAGGACCCAAAAAAATACGGATTTACTCCTGATGAAACCTCTTCCTTACTCCCTGAAATCCAAGCTCTCTCCAATATAGAAGTCCGCGGTTTAATGACCATTGTCCCCTATTTTGAAGACCCCGAGCAAACTCGCTCCTTTTTCAAGCAAATCAAAACCCTTCAAACCAAACTTGCTCTCCCCGAACTCTCCATGGGCATGAGTAACGACTATCACATCGCAGTTCAAGAAGGTGCCACCATTGTTCGCATTGGTAGCGCAATTTTTAATTAGGTTGTATAATCCCAAAGAAATCTAACCTCTGAATAATGATAAAAAAACTAATTGCTTTGGCCCTTCTAGGCACCCTTCTTTTGCCAAGCGCGGCTTTAGCACAAGGAACGCTATTGCCCAACACAGACATCACCGGAATGGAATGCCGAGAAATATATGATAACTACGAAAACATTGTACATTCATTTTTTCGAGATCAAGAAACTTACAGCGGAGATGACTGGGACTCACTAAGAGCTGAATACTTAGCTTGTGCCATTAAAACCGGCAAACTCCGCCTCTGGATGCTGCCTTATTTCGTTCAATACATCGCCAACTTTTTTATCGGAGTATCAGGTGTAATCAGCATGCTATTTGTAGTCCTAGGAGGCTTCTGGTACATGACTGGAGGGATCACCGATGGTAAAGATAAAGGCAAAAAAACCATTTTCTACGCTCTTGTAGGGTTAGTAATTACTCTCCTCGCCTGGATCATTGTTAATGTTATTCAAGTTCAAGTAACCGGTTAAACCATGCGCAAAAAAGTCAAAAAACTTCTCAAAAAAACCAAGGGACAGGTTGAAACCCTGCGTAACAAAGTTAATAAATTAAAAGACTCTAAGCCAAAACCACCTCCCATATCAGACAAACCCAAATCAAAAAAAGAACCTGAACACGTAGTTGTTGAATTTTCCCTAATTAGTGTGGCCAAAGCCACCTTAGTTGTAATAGCTCTTTATCTAACGGTTAAATTTTTTGGAGAAATTAGAAATGTAGTTGTCATTGTTTTTGTCTCCATGTTTTTAGCCGCTGCTCTAGACTCAATAGTTGATCGCTGTGAAACAAGAAAAATCCCGCGCGGCGTTAGTGTGATCGGAATTTATATCATTGCCATTACAATTCTTACTTTTTTTATATCTACCCTAATTCCCCTCGTAGCAACTCAAACTCTTGAATTAGCCAAAACCGTAACTGATTTAGTGGCAAATCTAACCAAAGAAGGTTTTATTTGGAATCTCCCCTACGCTGAAAATCTCCAGGAAGCACTGAAAGGATTTATTGAAAACGCTGACCAACAAACGATTATTAGCAATGTCCAAGCCGGATTAGAACAAATTGGTTCTCAACTTCAGCACCTAGCCGGCAACACTGTTGGAGTTGTTAAAGTCTTATTTAACGGAATTTTCAACGCTATTTTAGTACTTGTTTTAACCTTCTTTATTATTGTGGATGAAAAAGGAATTAATCACTTTTTCACCTCTTTATTCCCCTCCAGACACACCAAATACATTATTGCCAAAAGCGACGCTGTAAAAGAAAAAATTGGTTACTGGCTCCGCGGCCAAATCACCATGATGTTTGGGATGACCTTAATTACTTTTATTGGTCTTAAAATATTAGGAATTGAATACGCTCTCACTCTAGCTATCTTAGCTGGATTTACAGAATTACTACCTGTTGTAGGCCCAGTAATCGCTGCTGTCCCCGCCCTACTTATTGGGCTCAATGAATCCCCTATGACCGCGCTTTGGGTTCTTATTCTATACATTATCATCCAACAACTCGAAGGTAATATTATGGTGCCCATGGTCATGAAAAAAGCCGTGGATTTAAGCCCGATAATCATTATTATCGCAATGTTAATTGGCTTCCAGTTCTTAGGAATCCTAGGGGTTATTATCTCTGTGCCAGTTGCTGCGGCTGTTTCAATTTTCATCAAGGACTACACTTCCAAAACTAAATAAGTACTTTTAGTGTTTGGCGAGCCGCCTTTTTCCAACTGAAATTCTTAACTTGTTTAAGTCCGGCCATCCGGCATTCTTCGGCAACCGTGTCACGTGTTAACCGTTCCATAGCATCAGCAATTTTTACTGAATCATAAGGATCAACCGACAAAGCTGCTTCTCCAGCCACTTCGGGCATAGAAGCCGCCTTAGATGTAATCACAGGCGTTCCACAGGCCATCCCCTCCAAAACCGGGAACCCAAACCCTTCATAAGTAGAAACAAACAAAAGCCCGCGCGCTGCAGAATAAACCGCGGCCTTATCTTTCTCATCTACAAAACCAATCATACGAACATCGGGATGTTCATCTAAAAACACTTTTCCAAACATTTTCGGATCTTTTCGCCCGGCCAAAACCAATCGATAAGTCTCAAGCGGATGCATACGCTGAAAAATAGAAAAACCTTTCACAACATTTTCCAAATTTTTACGTGGCTCAAGCGTTGAAAAAGTCAAAAAATAATCTTTTGGCAAATTATATTTTTTACGCACTTTAATAAGTTCTCTTTCTTTCATAACAGGTTTAAGAACTCCCGGAACAGACTCTAAAACAACTTTTACTTTTTCTGGATCAACCTTATAAACCTCTTCTAATTCACGTTTCGTAAACTCCGAAACCGCAATGATTTTTGAACTAGTCTCAACCTCATGCTTAGGATTCACAATCTTAAACCACAATCGACTTCGCCAAGAAAAATGCTGTGGAAAACGCTCAAATGCCAAATCATGAATCGTAGTAATTTTGCGCATTCCCGCAGACACTGGTGTTGGAC